>JBGSXH010000550.1:0-8242 GCA_041751515.1 Cyclobacteriaceae bacterium
GCCGGTGGCTGTACTTCCGGACATGCTATTAGCGGTCTGTCTAACCTACAGGTGCCATCTTTAATTGCCGTCATCGGCTTCTTTATTGGCGGCCTTGCCATGACACATTTATTGTATCCGCTCATTTTTTCCCTTTAACAAAACTGACCATTGCATGCACTCACGGGCTTTCTGATTGGGATAGCATAGTTGTGGAATGTTAATTTAAAAATTACAAACAATGAAAGGCATAAGATTTATAATTGCAGGTATACTTTTTGGTATCATCATGTCAAAATCCGAAGCAGTTTCCTGGTATCGGATTCAGGAAATGTTTCGGTTTCAGTCATTCCATATGTATGGCATTATCGGTTCCGCGCTTCTCATGGGGGTGATTATGATCGCCATCATCAAAAAATTTAATTTAAATGATGTGAAAGGCGAGCCCATTACTTTTACCGATAAAAAATTGAGCTTGTGGCGTTACCTTTTGGGAGGTATAATATTCGGTCTGGGTTGGGCACTCACAGGCGCCTGTCCAGGTCCCATGGCAGTATTGCTAGGCCATGGTTTTGGGGTAATTGCGGTGGTGATACTCAGCGCTATGTTGGGCACTTTTACCTATGGCTTAGTAAGAGAAAGGTTGCCACATTAGTGAAATATATTTTTTGATGGGTAAGGAAAAAAGTGACTATAAGCTAATGTTGTGACTTAAATATTAATCAATGAATTATACTATTCTAACGATTATGCCTTAAATGCCATAGATAAATAGAATAAAACCATTGTCTTCCAGGTAACCCTGTCCGAATCAAAACTTGTACTTATATCATTTTTGCCGTGTATGTTTTCATTATGGAGGGGTTTTTATATGAGTTTGCAATACTATTTGTTTGTGGAAATCATTTAAAACACACTCATGAAGACATCTTTATTTGCGATCATTTTATTTATTTCATTATCATTAAGCGACATTTCTGCCCAAAGTTTTAAAGACAGATCATTTCATACTATTGGTACTACATACTTTACTGATTACTATGCTTCCCCATTAGTTGCATACGAAAGGTCATTTTTTAGCGGAGATGAAACGCAGTATGAGACACCGTGGGGATTTTCGATTATGACATTTGCTTACAAGTACCGCTTTAATATTGTGGAACTTTCAGATAATATAGCTTTCTCTACAAGCATTAATCCAGCGTTAGCCGTTACCGCCTCTAGCGTAGGAATGGGCTCAATTAATGTTCCCCTTCAACTGAACATGGAGTTCGGTGCTGGGTCTACTTATAATACGACCGCCAATATGGGTGGCTATTTGGGTGCAGGGCTTGAATGGAACAAAGTGGGTCTTGTTAATTATGACTTATTTGATGCAGGCGACATACCTCACGATGCAGAATTTCAAACAATGTGGATGCAGCCAGTCATTTCTGCAGGCATAAGATACTGGAGTGCAAGTAATGTCCTCAAAGAAATTGAGCTGAAATATGGTTGGGCTGCACAACAGGAATATACAGTAGGTGGTGGTTCAGAGGTTTCTACACATAGGGCAAGAACTATAAGGATTATCTTCAATGGCTTCCTAAATTATTAATGCGTGATGAAGGGTATTCATTTAAGTGTGCAAAACCGACAGGTCACTTTATTAATATATTTGGCCCTATGGTGTGTTCCGAATATTGTATGGGCACAAAGGGTTCTGCCTGAAAAATACAGGGTCAGAGCAGAGGCACTGGCCCTGCAATACCCTGATGCTTCTGAAGTTAATTTGAAATCAAGCTCCATATACAGCTTTCAACGAAGCAAGCGTTCAGACATTCCCGTGTCAGCTACTCAAAAGACCAATTATGAGGTGATGAGTACGGAGGATAATAATGCGTTCAAAACTGCTATATTTTATAATGCTGGTGCTGGTGTCAATAAAGTAATCGCCAGGTCCAGAAAAGGAAAGATGGTTGATCCGAGGGCGATATATACCAATTACCTGTCATCGGGAATTTTTCATGACGATGTAAAGATTTGTATCATAAATTATGATCTGGATACCAAAGGGGAAACTTTCACATACGGGTATGAGAAAAGATATGAGGATATAAAATTCTTAACGAGTGTCTATTTTCATGAACAGTCCCCGGTTTTAGAGAAGGAAATTGTATTTGAAGTGCCGGATTGGCTTGAGATTGACTTCCATGAAATAAATTTCAAAGATTTTGAGGTCAGTAAAAGCAAGATTAACAATGCAAAACAGGGCACGACCACTTATACGTTTTCTGCCAAGAATCTCCCTGCTTTTAAAAAGGATAGCAACTCCCCCGGAATAGCATATGATTATCCTCATCTGGTAGTGCTTGCTAAGGGCGTTATCAGCGATGGAAAAAAGCAAAAACTTTTAGCTTCCAGCGATGATTTATATGCCTGGTATAGTAGTTTGGTAAATGAATTAGAAAACGACAACGATCAGTTAATTCCCTTAGTGGAATCGCTCATTGGCGAAAGTAAAAGTGATATTGAAAAGGTAGCCTCTATTTTCTATTGGGTGCAGGACAATATCCGATATATAGCGTTTGAAGAAGGCATCATGGGATTTAAACCGGAAGCCAGCCACAACGTATATTCCAACCGTTATGGAGATTGTAAAGGGATGGCCAATTTAACCAAGCAAATGCTCACCCTGGCAGGTTTTGATGCCAGACTTGTCTGGTTGGGAACAAATAGCATTCCTTACGATTACAATATTCCCTCCCTGATAGTAGATAATCATATGATATGCGCTGTAAAATTAGATGATACCTGGGAATATCTGGATGCCACTGAAACTTTTATTGGTCTTGGCGACTATGCTGAGCGAATTCAAGGCAGGCAGGTGATGATTGAAAACGGCGAGCAGTATATTTTAGAAAATGTTCCTGAACTAGACTACACCCGAAACCTTCTTTCCAGAAAAATAAAAATGTCCATCGTAGACAAGAGTTTAAAGGGAAATGAAACATTTTCTTTGAATGGAGAACGGAAAACCAGTTTTTTGCGACAGTTTTCTGCATTGAAAACCAATAAGCAGGATGAAGCATTATCGAACTACCTCAGTAAGCATGATAAAAATCTACATCTGGAGCGTTACTCCAATTCTAACCTTTCTGAAAGAAGTGGCTTACTGCAGTTCGATTTTGATTTTCTTCTAAACAATCAAATTGTAACAGTAGGGGATGAGATTTATGTGAACATCGATCGTTATAAGGAATTTTCTTCTGTGAATTTTGAAAAAGACCGCACCCGCCCCTACGATTTTAACAATAAAGTATTTCTGTTATCTGAAACTGTACTGGAAATACCCAAAGGCTATCGCGTCAAATATTTGCCGGTCGGAATGAATGAGGAACTGGAAGACTTTTCTTTCTCGGTGAACTTTGAGCAAATCGGCAATAATATCATCTCCAAAAAGCAAATTGCCATTAGACAAAGCATTATTGACGAATCAAAGTTCAGCACCTGGAACAGTACCATAGATAAAGTAAAGTCTGCATATAACGATCAAATCATCTTGATTAAAAAATAACATGAAAGAACTGCACGTTGGAATACTCCATTTGGTATGGAACAGGTGAAAATAGATGCCTTTACATGAGCGAATTGAAATCCATTTTGCAGTCTTAAAAATTAACTGATAATGTCAAAACATCAATAGTAGTATTATTAACTCCTTCATCATGATGGCTTTGCTTAATAATTCTTTCCGCTGAAAGCGGACTGGCATGTACCCCTCCAACTGAAATTATATAAATCATGAAAATAGTATACTTACCCATTTTAGTGCTTGCACTTTCGTTATCGCAGACATTTGCTCAGCGTCCTTCCGAAAGGCGTACACAGGAAAAAATTGCTGAAATCGGGAATGATGTAGACTTTAACAAAGGTAGCAATATCTACAGTGACGTTATACCTGAAAAATGGCTTAATGAATCTGCAGTAATTCTTTATACCAATGCATCTTACAGTTTTCTCAGGAGAAACCAGTTCAGTGTAATGAAGGAAGTGGTGAGAAAAAGGATTGTATTAAATGATAAAGCTGCGGTAAAAGAGTTTTCTGAATTTTATTACCGGAAATCTACTGCAGCAGGGTTCCAGATTATCAAAACAGATGGTAGTACCAGGAGCATTGACGCTAAGGAGGCCATTTTGGTAGATACAACGGTGCCTAACTTCTTTCGAACTTCTTATAAGTACAGTGATGGATACTTTAAACTTGCCATACCCGGGCTGGAAGTAGGAGATATTATAGATTACTTCTATGCTTCTGAAGACGAATTTTTAGATGAATCAGGTACAGTAACAGCATTTCAACCATTTATTCAATCTCTGCAAAGTGATTATCCAACGGTAAAACTGGATATAGATTTTACTGTTGACCGTGGTTTTTATTTATCTTTTAATGCCTTCAATAATGCGCCGAGCCTTATAGAAGGAGGGCCAGGTTTTGATATTAATGGGAGACAAAGAAAAAGTATCCAAACTTACTCCCTCACAGCAAGTAATTTGGATAAGTATGAAGATAGTATCTGGGATTACCAATTTGTCAATAGCCCTACCATAAAATATCAGGTTTATTACAGCCGGAAGAAGATATACCAGGGAACGGAGTATTTTGTGGGTAATATCGGCGAAGTAAAAAACACCGTGAAACCGGAAGAAATCGCTAATAGATTTTTAGAAAAGTCCGGAACGTTTTATCCTCATATAGGCATAACGGCACAACTTGTTTCTTATTTGCAAAAGAATTTTAGAGGAGAATCGGATCCCGATATTATTGCTGAGGCAGCATACTATTATTATCGTTTTCTGGTTAACTCAATGGTTGTAAAGAACAACGATGACGATCTTGACGCAAGCTACACAGTAGGGAAGTATATATTTGCATATAATATGTTAAAAGTCCTGCAGAGCAATGGCGTGGAAGCAAAGCTGCTGGCTACCACTCCGAGACAATATGGCTCCATAGAGGATATTTTGCTTGGAGACGAGCTCATTTTGGGCGTCGAATATATAGGAAAAAAAGGGCCCCAATATCTTTTTCCTTTTAGTAATCACACCAGCTTAGGCAATTATTTCTTCAATATTGATGGAGCCGATGCCTATGTGTTTGACGTTGATATGAAAAAATTAAATCTACTGGGTTATCAAAATACAACACTACCGCAAACCAGGCCTCAGGATAATCTTTATCTCACCAAAACTAATATTACCATTTTAGATGATTTTGAGAAGCTGGATGTAGAACAATTGAATATACTTGCCGGCAGATTCAAAAATAATTATTCAGGTTTGGCGCTGGGAGGCTATCGCTATTTGGATGTTGACCGGGAGTTTTACGATTTTGAAGATAAGAAGTCTAAAAGAGGGAATAAAGCCATTTTTAACGAAAAGTTGAGGAAGGAAGCAGCAATTGACAACAAGAGAAAAGAGAAGCAGGTCGAAATGTTGAAAAGCCGCATTGAAGATCATTTTGCAGTGGAGGAATACATTGCTATTGAACTCCTGGAAGATGGAAGAATGAGCGAGAATCTGGTCTTTAAGGAAAATTTTGTGATAAAAGACCTGGTTTACAAGGCAGGGCAAAATTTAATATTTGATGTCGGGCAGCTTATCGGTAAGCAGATTGAATTGTCTGATAAGCATATTGTGAGAAGCTACGATGCTCAATTAGGCTATTCCAGAACGATAGAAGAGGAAATTGTTGTGAATGTTCCGAATGGTTATAAGGTGAAAGGTCTCCATGATCTTCAATTTGATATAGACAATAGTACAAGTAGCTTTAAAAGCCAGGTTTCGGAGGTAGACAATCAATTGATTATTAAAACAAGCAAAACATACAAACGAAATGTGGTGCCTGTGAGCTTATGGATGCAACAGGTCGAGAGTCTCGAAGCAGCCTATACTTTTACTCAGAAGAAAGTCATTTTGGAGAAAATTTAAGCCGCAGCTCAGGAAGTACTACTCTTTCTAAACCTAATGCGAAGAAAGAAGTTGTTGATAGTCAACACTTCTATTTTTTAAGCATAAGCACTATGAAAGAGAAAAGATTTTCACTGAAGAACCAGACAGCTATTATCACAGGTGCCAGTTCGGGCATAGGTCAGGCCATAGCCATTGGCCTGGGTGCCGCAGGGGCCAATACTGTGATCAACTATTATCATGACAAGGAAGGTGCTGAGGAAACCCTGCATGCGATTGAAAAAGCAGGCGGGAAAGGTATTATTTTTCAGGCAGACATAAGCAAAGCTGAAGAAGTGAATGACCTCTTTGAAGCAGCAAAGAAGCAATATGAGCACGTAGATATTCTCATCAACAATGCCGGCATACAAAAAGATGCTGAGTTTTTATCGATGTCTCTGGAAGACTGGCAGATGGTCATCGATACCAATCTTTCCGGTGCATTTTTATGTTCGCAGGAAGCCATCAGGTCATTTCAACATCAGGAGTCTAACAGGGATATTTCCGTTGCTAAAGGCAAAATTATCTTTATCAGCTCTGTGCATGATGTAATTCCATGGGCTGGTAGGGTTAATTATACTGCTGCCAAAGGTGGCCTGAAAATGTTGATGAAATCGCTGGCACAGGAATTTGCTCCTGATAAAATCCGGATCAATAACATCTCCCCGGGCGCTATCAAAACGGCCATCAATGAGCATGAATGGAGCGATGAGGAAAAGAAAAAGGGAATGCTGGAAAAAATTCCCTACGGACGCATAGGAGATCCCGAAGACATTGCCAAAACTGCTGTTTGGCTTGTTTCTGATGAGGCAGACTATATCACAGGTACTACCATTTATGTTGATGGTGGGATGACACTTTACCCGTCCTTTAGAGAAGATTAGCATCAACCAAACGAGAAAAGCTGGGCATCAGACAATGCTCAGCTTTTCTCGTTTATTCATAAATACGATCTAAATCGCTTTCAAGCAATATAATCGGATCCTGATAAAAGCTTTTAAAGTCAGCTTCCGAGCGATGTCCAGGGTAAGAGGCATAAAAATGCTGCTGGTTGGCATTCCGCCAAACCATAATATAGGCAATTTGAATATCGTCAGCACCCTTGATCGGATTGAGAAGATGTTTGGTAAACCAGTTATCAACAGGAATCTGTTCCAGCCCGGTTTCACTGAGTGCGGCTATTTTATTTTTTTCTCTGGCCAGTTCAGTGATGATGCGAAGTCCCCTTTTGTAATTTTCTATTTGCTCCTCGGCACTCACGTGCTCGTTTTCTCTGCCCATGTCTGCATAATTGTCCAGGCCTATGATGTCCACATAGTCATCTCCAGGATAACCATACAGATACTCTTGCCGTGCATTTTCAATATTCAGTCTGCTTCTGTCGGGAGAGAAAGCCCAGATCAGGTTGTTTAAACCCTTGTCTTCGAAATAGTCGAAGGTAAAGCGCCATAAGGCGATATAGTCTTCTTCAATACAATGGCCTTTGCCCCACCAAAACCAATTGCCGTTGTGCTCATGAAAAGGTCTGAAGATGATGGGCACCAAAGTATCATTGATCTGACAGCTCCTGAAAAAGTCAACTGCCTTGTCAAGCTTCTCCACATATGCATTGTGGTACACACCGTCGGGCAAAATGGCTTTTACGGTCGCTGTTGTGTCCCAGGAATCACCACTGCTAGTGGGATTGTACATATGCCAGGAGACGGTATTGACGCTGCCGTTTTCGTAGTTGGAGATGATCCAACGGCGCATGTCATCAAAGTTGACACTGTCCAGGTTGGCTTCAGATTGGCTGATTTTGCCAATGTCCCAGCCATGGAGGGCAGGGTAGGAGCCACTGACAGCTTTGACATCCGAACCTCCTTCTTCTGCCCACCAATGTACACCATAAGCACGGTCGTCCTGGTGGCCGAAAAGTATATTTTCCTGAGATAATTCCGCTAAATTACGATAGAGATATTTGGTAGCATCGGTGGGTGACTTGACTGCTAATTTTACCGAAGGAGCAGCGGAATCGCAACCTGAGAAAATGATCGCGACAACGCACACGAGAAAGGATAGATATTTCATGCAGTAGGGTTATAAAATAGGATGACTAATGCAGGTCAATCGTATTCAATACGACATAAGGAACAGCCAGACCAGTCGATTTTTTTTGCTGATATTTATGGTGGTTTTTGCTAAAATTAAAGTGATTTTTTGAAAAATACTTTTCTAAACTCGTTCAATTTAACTTACCATTCCGTCGATGCGTTTTATCATTTCCATACATGCC
>JBGSXH010000551.1:0-9826 GCA_041751515.1 Cyclobacteriaceae bacterium
TCGAATCGATCTTAAAGGGGAGTCATTAAGAAAAGGTGCATTAAAAAATATATAAACCTAAATTTTTTTTTAAAATTGTAAGATCTTTCAATGTGGCGCAATTCGACCGAAACAGGTGGCGTCATCACTCCGAAATATCCAAACGTCCGGTTCGCCGCCTGTACTTTCCATTTCATTGAGTGACCATAGTTTTTTAGCCATGGTCTCCAGTTTAGCTTGCACCTTACCCCATTCCAGTCCTGGATGGCGATGCATATTTTTATCGAAGCGGTGCCTCAATTTGTCGATTAGTTCTTTTGCTTGCTCGACGGATAGCTTCCTTTCCATATAATTGTGCTAATGAATGTTATTAGATTGACTTCTTTTGATTTGAATATAATAGATTTTTGGTCATACTATTAAGAAGCATTGTTTCTATTTTGATGATCTTCCTGTTCTGCGCGTGCTAAATCGTGCGAAGACACTAAGTAAATGTCTTGATATGTATGATGGTATAATGTTTTCTTACTGGCAACAGGGAGAGATTGCATTTCATACCCGTCAAGTGCAGGTTAATTATTTATGGAATTCGCGAGAGGGATAGCAATGGAAACCCCACAGGCCGGCTGGAAAAACTTCGGTGGAGGTGAGTATTATTTGGAAAGATAATACCAAAACATTCATTCCTGACTTCTTCCGGCCGAGGAGTTGCAATGGATAGCCCGGGCCGCAGGCCTCGCCCAAAGTATTAGTACAACCAGTTAATCTTCGCTTTCATCAATTTCTTCAATTAGAATAGTGGCACTGCTGATAGCACTGGCGCCAAAATGGCCAACTATTTCTATTGTATTACTAGGGTTCTGCGCCTTTATATTGCTGAGTACATTTGCTGGTGGATTAGCGTACGGCCCGCCAATGACGACTTGCTCTCGCAAATTATTATAAAACCGATAGGCTTCATCGGTAAGTGACCAAATTTCAAAACGGCCGATATCGCCAAGCTCAAAGGGATTTCCACGATTGAGCTCAACACCATTAATAAACTGTCCGTCGATAAAACGATCGGATTGTGTGGAGATATCCTGGGGTCGGTTAAAAAGAGTATCGTTTTGATAGAGTCTAAAAAGGTAGTTGTCACCGGGACCTTCTGGTTCGTTGGCGTAGAGCAATAAATAATAGCCTTGTGAGTCGAAACCAAGCCCTTCTCTATAAAACACTTCGAGTCCTTCTATGGGCATCGTTCGGCGCAGCTGCGTCCATGCTTCATAGGCCTCCGCCTCGACAGTGAAAGTAAGTCGGTACTCGTGGTCGAGCTTGCCCTGAAATGCTGTTGTACTGTAGGTGCCGCCCTCCTGTTCTTGCAGTGGATAAGTATCCAACAGTGCACCTTCAAGGTATTCTTCTATCGCTACTGTGGCATTAGTGGCGGGAGTGGGTTCGCTGTTATCGAAGTATTGCTGGGAGTATGACAATCTGACCTCCTGAGGCTGGGCATCGTCAGTTACCCAACCTTCAACTACAAGGAGTTGCTCACCTGCTGTCACGTCAATATCTACCACATCCTCACAGGCGCTGCAGCACAATGCTATTATTACTACTGAAAGGGTGATATAACGTTTCATTTAGAAATTGAAGTTATAAGTAACAGATGGCAAAATTGTGCCCAAGATGGTTAATTGTACTGCTTCGGTTTGCCTCGGATTATCTTCGTTTTGTCTGAAGTAGATTGAGTATGCATTCTTACGGGCATACAAATTATAGATAGAAAATACCCATTCTCCTCTGAATCTGCGATTTTCAGAGGCTTTAGGCCTCAGCGTTGCCGAAAGATCCATACGATGATAATCTGGTACGCGGTAGTTATTGCGTACGTCGCCACTGTTATGGGGCACTACAACACCATTGTAAATGTATCTGGTATTCGGAAAGGTGATTGCCACCCCGGTTGCATAAGAAAAGTTGGCTGAAAATGACCATTTTTTGCTATAATCATATATGCCTACTAGGCTCAAATTATGCGTTCGATCGTATTTGTTGGGGTACCAATTAAAGTTATTAAGGCTTTCAATTCTTCGTTCGGTGCGTGACAAAGTGTAGCTCAACCAGCCATTGAACCTTCCTTCATTTTTTTTGACATAAAACTCAGCACCGTAGGCCCTGCCTTCTCCGAAAAGCAGATCGGCCTCCAGGTTGGGGTTTAAAAACAGATCGGCACCATTTACATAGTCAATTTGATTGTCCATCGTTTTGTAGTAGACCTCTACTGAAGTCTCGTATTTGTTGTCTTTAAAGTTTCGGAAATAACCAGCTGAGACCTGGTCTGCAAGCTCTGGTCGTACATTATTCGTGGTGGACACCCAAATATCAAAGGGTGATGCTGCTGATGTATTTGAAATCAGGTGAATGTATTGGGCAGTCCTATTGTAGCTGAATTTTAAGGAAGAAACCTCATTAAGACCGTATTTTACCAAGGCACGAGGTTCGAGGTTGGGGTAAAATGCAATGGACTCCCCGGAACCAAATTCGCGTGGGTTCACAGGCTGCTTGCTTATTCCCGGCTCACCCACATAATCGAATACCGTTCCTGCTCCGACGTAGTCGAAAGCAGACACCCTAATGCCGTATTGCAAGGATACGCGGTCTGAAAGCTCCAGTTCATGGTCGACGTAGATTGCATATTCGTTTCCAAACTGATCTGGCAATCGAAACTCATTGAAAAATGATGTTTCGGAAAGGGAACCTATTGCACCTGGTTTGAAGGAGTAAAATATCGCTTGTGCCCCAAAGTTAAAGGAACTCTTCTGATTGAGATAATAAGTAAAGTCGGCTTTTGGACTATAATTTATAATATTAGAACTCCAACGGAAAGCTTGTTCTCCATCAGGTATGCCTAAGGCATAGTCATAGTCGCTATAGTATAAGGTAAAGTTGGCAAATAACCGAGGATTGAAAAGGTGGTTCCAACGGATGGTGCCAGTACCATTTCCCCAGTTGGTATTGAACTCGTTACCAAATTGGAATACATCCCGACCAAAATAGCCGGAAAGGTAAATCTTATTTTTGTCGTTAATGGTATAGTTAATCTTTGCGCTCAGGTCATAGAAGTATGCCTGATTGTTGCGGAGCGCCTCGTCATTGGCAAAATTCAGAAAGAGGTCTGCATAAGAACGGCGACCTGTTACGATAAATGAGCTTTTATCGGTGATAGGGCCTTCGACCGTGAACCTGCTGGAGACTGTCCCAATACCGCCATTTCCTGAAAATCTTTTGCTATTTCCCTCCTTCATTCTAACGTCAAGAATGGATGATAGCCTTCCACCGTATTGTGCCGGTATGCCTCCTTTGATTAATTTGACATCTTTCACAGCATCCGGATTGAAGACGGAAAAGAAGCCAAAGAGGTGTGAACTATTGAAAACCGGCGCCTCGTCCAACAAAATCAGGTTTTGATCGATTCCTCCACCACGGACATTGAAACCGGTGGCGCCCTCTCCTACAGTACTTACCCCAGGCAGCAGCTGAATGCTGCGCACTACATCTACTTCGCCAAGCAGTGCCGGCATGCTTTGTATTGCTTTGATATCGAGCTTATTAACCCCCATGGATGTCCGACTGATGTTGTCATCAGGCCGACTATCAGTGATAACCACCTCCTCGAGTTCTGATGTGCTTTCAGACAATTCAAAGGATAATGTCGTGTTTTGGCTGAGCTCTACTTCCTTTTCAACATTCTGATAGCCGATATAGCTGGCAACAATTGTATACTCTCCCGCTGCAAGCTGCAGGTTATAATATCCGTACGTGTTGGTAACAGTGCCACTATTATTGTTGGTGACACGCACAGAAACACCAATAAGGGCTTCCCCATTACTGGCGTCTCTGACGTAGCCGTTGATAGAATAGGCTTGTTGAGCAGTTGCACTGGAAAAACTCACGAGGAGCAATAGCAGCAATGAAGCTGCAACTTTGTAGAACATTATTCTTATTTATACCGCTTTTGATGACTTGCTCTGCCTTTAGGTTGTTCATCCAGGATATCCTTATAGGCTTTGAGTGCATTGTCCCAACCTTTTTGATAACTACCTGGCAAATGTGCTTCTAAAATTTTGTAATGATAGTTTAACATGATGTTTACAATCTTGGTTTATGAAATGAACCGAATTATTTAATCAATCGATAAACGATCGATGCACAAAGTAGTTGCATTTTAAGCTCTTTTTAATGTGCTAAAATAAAAAAAGCCTCTCCTGTAATAGAAGAGGCTTCAAAGATAATAAAGATGGAAACTATAATAAAAGCAAAAGTTTACAAATGGTTACATAACCAACTTTAGCGGCGATTAAACATAGTTGTTCAACATGACAGGCATAACAAGCATCAAAATGTCTTCATTTTCATCCATATCGCTTGGAACTATTAATCCGGCACGATTTGGTGCTGAAAGTTTTAGCGTTATTTCCTTTGCAGTCAAGTTATTGATCAATTCAATCAAAAACCTTGCATTGAAACCAATTTCAATGTCTTCCCCATTGTGTTCGCAGGAAAGTCTTTCGTTGGCTTCATTAGAGAAATCTAAATCCTCTGCAGATATCTGCAGCTCACTACCCGTAATTTTCAGCCTTACCTGATGTGTGGTTTTATTGGCATAGATGGCGATTCGTTTCAAAGAACTCAGAAGTTGCATTCTGTCGATCACCATATCATTCTCATTATTCGCTGGAATGACATTTTCATAGTCAGGAAATCTTTCGTCAATCAGGCGGCAAATAAGTTGAATGTTATTGAACTTAAAAAAAGCATTTGCGGAATTGAAGGCGATGGCCACATTGGTATTTTCCGATGGCAAAGTAGCTTTCAATAAGTTTAAAGCTTTGCGCGGTATAATGATCGTTTGTGCCGTATCCGAAGCAATATCAACCCTTCGATAACGAATAAGGCGATGGCCATCTGTAGCAACAAAAGTGGTATTGGAATCCGCGAAGTTAATATAGACGCCTGTCATGGCGGGCCTGAGCTCGTCATTGCTGGTGGCAAATATGGTATTATTAATCGCTGCTGCCAGGATGTCTGTATCTATTTCTACCGTCTGCCCATCACTGACTGCGGGTGCTTTGGGGAAGTCTGTGGCATTCTCTCCTGCAAGTTTGTAGCGCCCATTATCAGAGCTAATTTCTACACTATACGTTTCTTCATCTACTGAAAAAGTAACAGGTTGCTCCGGCAAATTTTTCAGGGTATCCAGTAATATTTTTGCAGGGACAGCAATTGCTCCACTGTCTTTTGCCTCCACATTAAGGGTTGTAATCATTGAAGTCTGAAGGTCGGAAGCTGTGACGACGAGCTGGCCTTCACTGATTTCAAAAAGAAAATTTTCCAGAATGGGTACCACCGGATTGCTGGTGATGACGCCGTTAATACCGGACAATTGCTTCAATAATGCAGAAGAAGAAACAATAAATTTCATGCTTTTATGTAGTTGTTTTGTAAAGAAATATCAGGTTTAAAACTGTCTAATACAGCTTATATTTACACAACCCAACATGTTCAATCGATTAGGTTTTTTGTTAAGGTTAGACTAGGTAAAGTTAAAAATAAAAATTAGAATTCTATACCCGTCGGAACTTTTCTGGCGGAATTATCAAGGCTCAGATTTGAAATCGCTTTTTCTGGCGAGCAGGTTATCGATCCAGTGCTTTTCCAGAAGTGCATATTTATCCTGATCCCAGTGAATCAGAAATTCTTCCCTGTTGTCGGGCAGTGGGTATATGCTGATAGTTTTGCTTTCTGATTGTTTAATTTCCTCTACTTTGAGCTCGGCGAAGGGCGAGGTTGCAAGCACGTCAGCATATGCAGGCATATCGTCATCAGATAGACGCTTTCGGACTCTAACCTCCTGAAAAACATCCAGATATAGCATGATTTTATCTTTAGAGTAAGAAGTCATCTCAGCAACCATAAAATCCTGATTATCAAAGACTATAGCAAAGTTATCTTCAGTATTATTTGCATAAGAAACTGCTACATTTTTAATTCTTCTGTAATTGGTTGCGAACAAATGCCTGCTCAGCCATTCGCTCTTTTCCAGTCTGAAAATTGAAGCCAGATAAGCATCATAGCCCGGTATAGAAACAAGAAAACAGGTATTGTCTTCCTTAAAAAATGTAGCCTGTCTTTCATCATTCCCAGCCACTTCGAATTCGCTAGATGCTCCGTCTACTTCAAGCTGAACAGCAATGGGAGCCTGTGTCGCTACTGCTTTTTCCCATTCCTGCAGTGTAGCAGATCGCTTTACCTGCAGGCTGTTCATGACGCTCAACAAAAGGGTACTTAATCTTTTATCTACTTTTTCATCCTCGATCAACCAGTTGCCCTTGTTTCTGCGAAATGCAAGCGTAGCATCTTCATGTTGTAGCTGAATAGCGTGAATAGCTGCGGTATCCTGAATCGTAAAGCGATTGCTGTCGATCTCCATGCGATCCGTCGGACTTTTCCTGTACAGCAGGCTTAAGGCAGCCACTAACAGTGTTGCCAGAATTACGCCCATGATGATATTTTTTCTTTCCATAAAAGTGGACACCTTTCAAAGATCTACATATTCACCAGTATCATTTTACAACCATGCGACCGTACTTTTTCCGACGGAAAAAATGTCGCGTAATGCCATAGATAATAACTAATAATACAGGCAGCACTAGGTTCAGTACCTGCCACAAAACTTTATCGTTTTCGATTTGCACCTTGTCTAACAGTCGAATTTTGACTTCCTTATTTCTAGCAGTGATAATGCCGTCTTCATCGAGCAGGTATTCCATGGCATTCATGACCATGTCTTCATTAGCATATTGATTTTGCGTGAATGGGTCGAAACCAAGTGGCAGCGGTTGTCCGGTTTTATAGTTCATTTCATTTCTCACAAAATCACCATCCGCAACAATGAGCAATTTATTATCGACACCATCAGCCACAAAGGGTTCATCTCTCAAATTTTCAGGTAATATCCTATTCTTAAAGGCTGAAGTAAAAGCACCTTCAAGCAGGTATGCCACCGGCACATGACTTTTGTTAAAATTCTCCTGCTGCACATCTCGTCGCAAATCATTGAAGCTGATGCGTACCGGGCTGCTCATTACACGGGTATATTTGGAGCTGAAGGCCAAGGGAGTTTTCTTAATTCCGGTAGCTTTCACTGTATCGATCGATGCTACGAAACGCGTATACACCGCATCCAGATTTCTGCTTATAGGGTGCGCTCCAAAGCTATTGATGATCGGAAAAAATGGCCATGGAGTCATCGATATTTGGGGCTTATCGCCCATCATACCCGTAACAACCGGGAAAACACCCGCATTAATGTCTTGTAAGAGATTGGTGTTCAGCCTAAAGCCATACTTAAAGAATAGGTCTTGTAGTTCCAGGGGATAAGGAACGCCGATGGTCCCCTCGCCGCCGACACTGTCCATCTCCACATGCAACGGATCAATGAAAGCCATCAGCTTGCCTCCACGCATGATGAACTGATCCAGCTTAAAACGGTCTTCTTCTGAAAATGTAGTCCTGGGCCTGGCCATCACCAGGGCATCGTAATTTTCGAGTCGCTGCTTGTTGGGGAGGTTCACTCGTAAAACATCGTATTTATCTAACAGCGCATTGGTAAATGATGCCATCTTCAGCGTATCTAACTCTCCGTGACCGTATAAAATACCAATTCGCTTTCGGTCGCTCTTGACCATTTTTCTGATGGCTGAGGCAAGTTCGTATTCTACACCCTCTATACTCTGGTTGAGCACTTCGTCAGGACTGGCAGATTTGTTTCCTTTTAAAAGCATTACGGGTGTTTCCTGTGCACCAACAGACACCATGGCACCCGGGAAAATTATCTTTTCAGTTTTCTTTCCGTTTTCTGTTGCAAATAGATTGGTAGGTTGTATGCCTCTCTCGCCAAGATCCTGATAATAAGCTGCCTGCGCACCTCCGGAAGCAACCGCAGATGGATCAATAAAGCGGTACTGGATATTAGTACCTGCATAGGCTCTGAACTGATCCAGCGTTTCTCTTACAGATTGCTGTAAGCGTTTGAAACCAGCAGGGAAATCGCCCTCTAAGTAAACCTCTATATAAACAGGTTCATCTAAATTCCTGAGGAGACTCTCTGTTGCAGGCGATACGGAATAGCGCTTTTCTTCAGTTAAATCCCATTGCCATACCTGATTGGAAATCAATAGATTGACTACAATAATCGTAACTAATACTATACCCAATCTTAGCAACGACTCTAGTTTCTTACTATCCCTTTTTACCATTTCCTTCGCTCCAGATTAAAATGTGTCACAGCGATCATAAAGCCTGCAATACTCAAGAAATAAATAATATTGCGCAGATCCAACAGTCCTTTGCTCATGATACTGTAATGGTAAACAATGCCTAGTTGCTCTACTAAAATCGCCGAAGAAGCCCAAGGATTGATCGCAGCAAGCGAACTGAAGCCGCTGTAAAGTATAAAGCAGATGAAGACGGCGAGAATAAAAGCGACTATCTGGTTTTCGGTAAAGGAGGATGCCATGACACCTACTGCGGTAAAGACGCCACCCAAAAGCAATAAGCCGAGATAACTACCCATAACACCCGCAGTGTCAATATTGCCTACTGGGTTGCCAAGGTAATAGATCGAGAAATAGTATAAAAAAGTAGGTAATATACTGAAAAACACCAGAAAGAAGCCTGCAAAAAATTTACCCATGATAATATCCCAATTACTGATTGGCCGGGTATAAAGCAACTCGAGGGTGCCTGTTTTCTTTTCCTCAGCGAACATTCGCATCGTAATGGCCGGAATTAAGAACATGAAAACATAGGGCGCAAAACTAAACAATACACCAAGGTCAGCATAGCCATAATCGAGGACATTGGTTTCAGGAAAAACCCAAATGAGCAAACCAGTTGCCATCAGGAATACTCCAATGACAATGTAGGCAATGAGTGAATTAAGAAAGCTATTGACTTCTTTCCGAAATATGCTATACATGCGCTTGCTGTTTTTCTGCAGTCAACTGATGAAAAATGGCTTCCATAGAACTTTCCTCCTGACTTAAACCTAAAAGACCGGCGTCATTAGCATCTACAAAAGCCACCACCGCTGCTCTGACATCAGCGTTTGCATCACTATACAAGCGATAAACATTGCCGTCCTGCTCGACGTGGTTTACGCCATCAATGGCCAGCAAAGCCTCTTTATTCACGACTGTAGTGAGTTCCACTTTGATAATTTTCTGTGATGAGCTTTCCTGTAGTGCAGCTATAGCGCTGTCCATGACAATTTCACCTTTGTTAATAATTATAACACGGTTACAAAGTGCCTGCACCTCCTGCATGATGTGCGTACTAAAGATGACTGTTTTCTGTTTGGAGATATTTTGAATAAGTGATCGTATTTCCTTGATCTGATTGGGATCCAGGCCAGTTGTAGGCTCATCAAGGATCAGCACCTCAGGATCATGCAGTAGTGCCTGGGCAAGGCCCACCCGTTGCCGATAGCCTTTCGACAATGCGCCTATGAGTTTATGCTGTTCTTTCTCCAGACCACAAAGCAGTATCATTTCATCAATTCTATGATGCATGGCTTTACCTTTCATATTATGTAGGCTACCAATAAATTGCAGGTATTCCCGCACATACATATCCAGGTAAAGGGGGTTATGCTCTGGCAGGTATCCTATTCTCTTCCGGACTTCCATGGGTGCTTGTGCTACATCATATCCGCAGATTTTAATACTGCCTTCACTGGCAGGAAGGTAGGCCGTAGCAATTTTCATCGTAGTGCTTTTACCAGCACCATTGGGCCCTAAAAACC
>JBGSXH010000552.1:0-2846 GCA_041751515.1 Cyclobacteriaceae bacterium
AGATTGTAAGGGGGCATTGTGCCATTGGGCATATACTGCGCACGGGCGCTGGCAACCATCTGCTCAATAATTTGCGCATAGGGGCCTTCACCTTTTATGCGTCGGCCCCATTGCTTGTCCTGCAGTTCACCACCATGCATAGCCTTTATTTGACTCAACACTTTATTGGCCCTGTCAGGAAAATGTTCCCGTAACCAGCTTTCAAAGACTTGTCCGATACTGCCATTAAGCCTCACAATGGTATAGCCCACCGTTCGCGCCCCTGCACTGGCAGCAGCTTTAATAATAGCGGGAATCTCATGCGTATTCATTGCTGGAATAATGGGAGCAAGCATGATGGACACTGGAATGCCCGCTGCCGTTAGTTTTTCGATGGCCTTGAGTTTTTGCGTTGCGGTGGCAGTCCGCGGTTCCAGCTTTCTGCGCAATGCCTCGTCAAGGCTGGTGATACTAAGGTAAACATGCGCCAGGTTATTACCGGCAAGCTCCTGTAGTAAATCTATGTCTCGCGTTACCATGCTGTTTTTGGTAATCAGTCCAACAGGGTTCTGATATTTAAGACATACTGCCAGCAGCCGACGCGTCAGCTTATACTTCCTTTCGATAGGCTGATAACAATCTGTGTTGCCAGCAATGCTAATAGGTACCGCTTGCCATGATTTTTTCAGAAAAGTTTGCTCCAGTAGTTCTGAAGCATTTTCCTTTACGACAATCTTTCTCTCAAAATCTGTTCCGGCAGAAAAGCCCCAGTATTCATGGCTTTCCCTTGCATAGCAGTAGACGCATCCGTGCTCGCAACCCTGATACGGATTAATGGTGTGGGTAAGCCTTAAATCCGGGCTATCAATCTTGTTGACTATTTTTTTAGGATGCTCTTTAAAAATTTGCACTTCCGATACTTCAGGATCAGGCGACTCATCAATTCCTTCCATGTGCTCCATTACCAGTTCTCTCTTAAGAAAAGGATTGTGCGGATTGCTGATTGCCCCCTGACCTTTAAATTGCTGCCCCATTTGCTAACTATCTTGACTTCTTTATTTAAACAGTCAATAAAATTAGCAAAAAGCGATATAAATACTAAATAAATTAGGCAAATAATATTGTTGATTTTTGTCAAAACTAAGTATATTTGCAAGCACAGGGGCTGTTAGCTCAGTTGGTTTAGAGCGCTGCCTTGACAGGGCAGAGGTCGTGGGTTCGAATCCCTCACAGCCCACCAAGCCGTAGATTTATCTACGGCTTTTTTTGTGGGTATGTTCAATATTATTTGCATTATAAATTTATATTATAAAATAAAGGTAATATATTAAGACTTCATACCTATTTCATCTATGAAGTTTAGAATTAATTTATTGCGCTCTTCTAAAGACAAGTACCTGTCGCTGAATTACCAATATGAGTTATCGGCAGCCATTTATAAAATTATAGATCGGGAGAGCGCCGCCTTTGCAAGCTTTCTCCATAACGAAGGTTATATGGCCTTCGGGCAACAATTTCGATTATTTACTTTTTCGAGAATTGATTTTAATGGATTTGTCACACATGCAAGCCGTGGACTGCTGGAGCATTACGGGCAAATGGCAAGTTTTGATATCAGCTTCTTAATAGATAATGCAGCAGAAACATTTATTAAAGGGCTTTTCCGAGATCAACAAATTTTCCTGGGAGACAAAGTACATGGGATACACTACGATGTCGCAAGCATAGAAGCAGTTGCTCCACCGGTATTTCAGGAAAAAATGCAATATAGGTGCTTATCTCCCATATTGGTTAAGAGGAAGCGCGAAGATGGTGGCGAAGACTATTTGGAGCCCAATGATGCCGGCTACGAAACGATACTACTCAAAAACCTCCTGTCAAAAACGCTGGCCATGAGCCACGCCACAGCTGATTATTCAATGGCCTCCATAAGTGAAATAAGTTTTTCTCAGCAGGTACTAAGTAAGGTCTATAAGAAAGGTGTAAAAATGAAGCAGCATACAGCCAGTGAAACCCATGTAATCGGCTACATGTATGAGTTCGAACTTACTGCTCCTGCGGAGTTACAAGAAATCGGTTACTATGCTGGTTTTGGGCATTTGGGTAGCCAGGGGTTTGGATGTGTTGGGGTGATTTAAAAAAAATAAAAATTTCGTTAGATATGAAAAATCAAGAAATCTTCTTTTTCTTCAGCATCTCCACATTCTTGATGAATTCTTCTCGGGACACAGGCTTTGCCCGATTTTTTAAATCAGTCCACACGCTTTCCTTTTCTTCTTTTGAAAGCGCATTAACGAAGGGATTGCTCGGATTATTTTTTTGGGTCTTTTCTTTATCTGACTTCATGATGAAGCAAATATACAAAAATGATGCGAGGTCTAATGCATGCAAAAGTAATTTTCTATCTCAGATTCTTCTGCAACTTTTACCTGCAAAACCTTTATTCTGCCACTTTCGAATTTTCCTACAATCATTAGAATCCTTTTGGAAATACTATAGCTGCAGGCAAGATGAAACATCTCCTTTCTGGCGTAACCATTCATATCAAACATCCTACAGTTTGGGTTCTCATAAGCAGATCGAATTTCCTTTTGGGTTATCTTATCAGGATAATCTCCCCTATTGTGGTGAAGTTCAGAAAAATCATAATCTACGTTCATGCTTCGAAAATTTGAGTCACAAAAATCCAGGGGACTAGCCCCTAGATAATCCGACCGGTGCGATTAAATGTCAATAACAACATACATTATCAAATTTCAATTCCTTGGATTACTTGCAAGTTAGGGATTATATTTACAACTTACATTATCAATGGATATATTATGAGACTTTTGCTGCAAATTTCTAGAAATAAATCACCCGTTCCA
>JBGSXH010000553.1:0-3021 GCA_041751515.1 Cyclobacteriaceae bacterium
ACATTAGAAGTTGATAACCAGGAGCCTGGTTTTTACCGACTTAACTTTTATAATAAGCAGTTTGTAAATCTTATTCTGTCTGATGAAGCTATTGTCGTTAACGCTGATGGAAATAGTCAGAGCGGTAAAAGCGAGGTGAAGGGAAGTACAGATACTGACTATCTGAAGGAAGTTAATATGATTGTGCAGGACTTTCAGAATGATATGACCAGTCTTAACAACCGATACGTGAGTGCAAAAAATTCCGGCGACGAGGCCAAGACTGAAAAAGTGATGGAAGAGGCCATGGAAGCACAGAAGGAAATCAATACTAAAATTAAAAACAAGATTAATAAGATGGACAATAGTCTGGCCATCTTATATGCCATCAACTACCTGAACCCGGACGATGAATACGAGTTTTTATCTGAACTTGCCGGTCGGTTAGAAAAAGAAATGCCGCATTCGAAGCATGCAAAGGAGTTTGTTGCCCAAGTGAAAAGCATGGGCAACTTATCTATCGGTCAGCCGGCACCTGAGATTGAGCTTCCGAACCCTGAAGGTGATATGGTAAAGCTATCTTCGTTAAAAGGCAGCTACGTGCTCATTGATTTCTGGGCCGCATGGTGCAGGCCTTGCAGAGTGGAGAACCCCAATGTCGTTCGTCTGTATAATAAGTATAAGGATGATGGCTTCGAAATATTTGGGGTGTCACTAGACAGAAAAAAGGAAGACTGGTTGCAAGCCATTGAAAAGGACGGCCTAGAATGGACGCAGGTGTCTGATCTTAGCTACTTTGAATCCGAAGCAGCCAGGGAATACAATATCACGGCCATACCTGCCACTTATCTGTTGGATAAAGATGGTAAGATTCTTGCAAAAAATTTGCGAGGCAAGGCCCTTGAGGACAAGCTTGAAGAATTATTTTAATAGCAAAATTTTTCTTAGAGATAATTAAAAGCAGCTGTTACGGCTGCTTTTTTAATTTAAAGAGCAATTGGAGTCCCTCCCAAAGCTTTTTTTTCTGACTGGTGTTTTCCTGAATGGCAGCAAGCGTTGCTGCGGGGAAATAGCTTGTATTGTTTTCTATGTATGCTTCGTATGATGATAAAGAAGGTTTCATACAATAGTACGCTGGCATCACACCAAAGACTATGACAATTTCAGGACTTGCATTTTGCAGAAACTCACGAACGAGTGCTTTATCCTGCCCCGCCACGTTAATCAGCACTACCGAGCTTTTGGAATGCTTCACTGCTCCCATCACTTTGAAAAGAAAAGCCTCATCTTCCTGATTTAACACAGGGTTTTTATCGTCTTCAACGAGTATAAATACCTTAGCTGCCTGGTCTCCTGTAAAGGCCACTTCTTTGACTTCAACGGGCGCAGGACTTTCCACAGGAGCACTCTCGGTCAACTTTTCCTGTTGTGGCTCTTCGAGAGTATCTTCCTGGGCACTATTTTCTACAATATTGTAAATAGTATCGAATTGTAAAAAGTGTAATTCATTCAAATCCATAGGTAGGTAAATTTATAAAAGTCTAAATTAAGAGTACCATTGACAGGGAAATAATTTTACATTTATATAGTCGATACGTTATTTTATAATAATATGATTTTCAAATGTTAATATGCTGAATAACTTAATAATATTTGAAGAAGATACTTGCATTAATGCTTGTTACTTTGAATTTTAGCTTCGAAAAGCCCCTATATATTACTTGCGTTATTATCAATAATTTTAATAACACTATGTAAGCTCAAGAAAGGGTTACTTTGTAAGTATTATAAAACTAAAAATCACGAAAAATGAGTGTAACTTTATCAGGTAAGTCTATTCTTAACGAAAAGTTCGTTGAAATAGTAGTAGATGAGAACAATATTATTGTTGCTAAATGGAAAGGTTATTTGAAGCCGGAAGACCTGAAGACAGGTAGCCTGGCATTAATCGATGGGATTAAGAAACACAAGGTAACATCGCATTTTAGTGACCAGACCACTTTAAAAGTATTATCTAAAGAGTCTCAGGAATACCTGGTGACCGAAGCACTGCCAAAAATTGCACAGGCAGGCGTGAAGAAGCTGGGTGTACAGGTTGCAGATGATGTCTTTGCGAAAGCAACAGTTGACAAAGTAAATGCAACCCTTAAAATAGGCAATATGGAAGTAAAAACATTCCTGTCTTCTCAGGAATGTAATGAGTGGTTAAAAGCATAATTCGCTTATGCAGCTTAACCCTTCGAGGATCATTGAAGTAGGCATGGGGTTTTGGGCATCCAAAACCCTCCTTGCCGCTAACAAGCTTGGTTTATTTACATTGTTAGCAGAAAATGGTGCGCTCGGTGTAGCGCAAATTAAAACAGCACTTTCCCTGAATGGGAAATCCCTGCAAGATTTTTTAGATGCACTTCACGCACTGGGTTTTCTCGAGCGTGAGGGACTTAATGACGCTGCCAGGTACAGCAATACGCCTGAAACAGCTGCATTTTTAGACAAGCAAAGTCCTCAATACATGGGTGGCTTTCTTGAGATGGCCAATGATCGTGAATACCTGTACTGGGCCAACCTTGAAGAAGGCTTGCGTACAGGGAAGCCGCAAAACGAGGCCAAAGAAACAGGCCAAGAGTCTTTCAAAGCAATTTATAGCAAAGAAGAGCACCTGAAAGTATTTACAGAGGGTATGTCAGGTATACAGGCTGGTAGTTTCAATGCATTTAGTGATGCGTTTGACTTCAGTGAGACCAGTACCTTGCTGGATGTGGGCGGCTCAGCAGGTTTATTGTCGGCAATGGTAGCGGCGAAGCACCCACACATGCATTGCACAACTTACGATTTGCCGGAATTGACGCCTTATGTAGAGCATATGCGGCAGCATTTCAATGTAGTGGAAAGGGTAACAATACATAACGGTGATTTCTTTGAGGAGGATTTTCCTCAGGCGGATGTAATTACGATGGGGAATATCCTGCATAGTTTCGATCTGGAAAAAAAGCAGCAACTGCTGCAAAAGGCGTTTCATGCCCTTCCACCTGGAGGCAGACT
>JBGSXH010000554.1:0-4808 GCA_041751515.1 Cyclobacteriaceae bacterium
TTGCGCATATGTTTACAGCAGCAAATCTGTTGATGCTGTTAGCGCTATTTATTCCAATCAACCTTTTCCTTTTAAGTCCGATGTCAGACTATTTTCAGTCTACATTTCTGGTAAAAATGGAAAAAGGATATTATAATCTAAAGTCAAAAATGATGGTAGGCAAACGGCCGTACGCTGTTTTTGGCAGTACTATTTTACTGTTGTTTGCTTCTATTGCGATATTCGTCTTTAGTTCTCCGAAGGTGTTATTCTTCCCTGAAAATGAACCTAACTTTATCAATATATTCATCGAAGAACCTATAGGAACCGATATTGAAGCCACCAATGCCTTCAGCGAAAAGTTGGAAAGGCGCATTATTGAAATGATGGAGCCTTATGAATATATGGTTGAGTCTGTTATCGGACAGGTAGGTGAAGGCACAGGAGAAGAGAGTGCCGGGCCTAGTGGAGGTGCATCGCCACATAAAGCAAAAATTACCGTTTCCTTTGAAGATTATAACCTGCGCAAAGGCGTATCGACCAAGGATATTCTGGAAGATATCAGGGCGCTGACAGAAACATATCCTGGTGTTCAAATAACTGTAGATAAAGAGCAGAATGGTCCACCAGTGGGTAAGCCAATCAATATTGAAGTAAGTGGCGAAGATATTGATAGGCTCATCGTTCTGACAGAACGTCTCAGGAGTGCAATTAATGATTCCAATATCGAGGGTATTGAAGAACTGAAAACCGACCTGGAAACAGGTAAACCTGAGTTGCTCATCCAGATTGATCGTGACCGAGCGAGACGTTTTGGGCTTTCTACCAATGCCATCAGCATGGAGCTGAGAACGGCTATATTTGGTAAAGAGGTGTCCAAGTATAAAGAAGGGGAAGATGATTTTCCTATTCAGCTAAGGCTGGCTGATGAATACCGTTATAATGTCGAGGCACTGATGAACAAGCGGGTGATTTTCAGAGACAATACAGGTAATCTTAAGAAAATTCCTATCTCTGCTGTGGCTGATCTGGAATACAGTTCTACCTATGGTTCTATTCGAAGAAAAGATCTGAACCGTGTTATTTCAGTTTATTCCAACGTGAATGAAGGCTACAATGCCAATGAGATCGTGAACCAAATCAAGAATGTAGTAAGGGATTTTGAAGTGCCTGAGGGTTTCGATATTCGTTTTACCGGTGAACAGGAAGAGCAGGATGAAACAAGTGCATTTCTGCTTCGCGCTTTGTTAATAGCGGTTTCATCGATTTTCCTGATTATAGTAGCACAGTTCAATAGTGTGGTGTCGCCATTCATTATTATCGCATCGGTCATTTTTAGCACTATAGGCGTATTCCTGGGGCTTGCCACATTCAACATGGACTTTATCATTATCATGACAGGCATAGGAATTATATCTCTAGCTGGGGTAGTGGTAAATAATGCCATTGTACTGATTGACTACACAAATCTGGTTAGGGAAAGGAGAAGGCAGGAACTTCAAATTGCTGAAGGCGATCACTTGTCTTACGATGAATTATTATTATCTATTATAGAGGGTGGAAAAACGAGGTTAAGGCCAGTGCTTTTGACCGCCATCACTACTGTACTAGGTCTTATACCGCTGGCCTTGGGGATGAATATCAATTTTTTTACGCTATTATCAGATTTTGATGCAGATTTTTACGTCGGCGGTGATAATGCAAATTTCTGGGGACCCATGGCCTGGACAGTTATCTTTGGTCTAATCTTTGCCACTTTTCTGACGCTTATTGTCGTACCCGTTATGTATCTAATTTCAGATAGGTTAAGGCAAAGGTTTAGCAAGTAAAACAGAATGATTATCAAATAGAATGAAAGCTCTTGGTTATCCGGGAGCTTTGTTTTTTACATATATGGATAAATTAATAATTGTACCTCTGGGCATAAGTATATTTTTTCTGCTGGACTGGTACGTTTACCAATCAATCAGAGCACTCAATAAGGATTGGCAAAAGCCGAAAAAGGACACAATCCGGGGGATATACTGGATTATTTCAGCCATCACGCTATGTGTATTTGTATTTTACCATAGCATTAAGCCTAGCGACTATTCTTTAACGGTCCAGCAGTTTATTCTGGCATTCATATTTATCAATTATATTGGTAAGTTTCTGGCAATTTTTCCTTTAGTGGTTGATGATGCACGAAGACTTTACAGGTTAATTATTGATAAAAGTCATCAAAAGTCAAAGGACAAAGAAACGCCGGAAAAGCGTGGAAAAGGATTGCCAGGTGAGCCAATTCCCAGATCTAAATTCCTGGCAAAGTCTGCCCTGATAGCAGGCGGTATACCTATTTTAACCCTGTCATATGGTATCGTTTCGGGTGCTCATGATTACAGGATTCGCAGACTCCGCATTAAACTGCCACATTTGCCAAAGGCTTATGACGGCATACGAATTGCGCAATTATCAGACATTCATAGTGGAAGTTTTTTCAATAAAACTGCGGTTATTGGAGGTGTTGAAATGTTGCAGGCAGAAAAACCCGATATGATATTTTTTACCGGTGATCTTGTTAACAATATCACTGATGAAGTAAAGGATTACATTCCCGTCTTTAGTAAACTAAGCGCCCCGATGGGCATTTATAGCACTTTAGGAAATCATGATTATGGAGATTACAAAAGGTGGTCTTCGGAGCAGGATAAGGCCAAAAACTTTCAGGGGATGTTGGATGCCCATAAGGCTTTAGGCTGGAAGTTGTTGCGTAATGAGCACGAGGTTATAACATCATCCGGCGACCCATTGGCCATTATTGGTGTGGAAAACTGGGGACAAGGTAGATTTGCAAAATACGGCGATCTGGAAAAGGCTTACAGAGGAACTGAAGATATTCCGGTAAAACTATTACTTTCACATGATCCAAGTCACTGGGATGCAGAGGTGAGACCTGGCTACAGTGATATCGACCTAACTTTTTCTGGTCATACTCATGGTTTTCAGTTCGGAATTGAAATTCCTCAACTTAAGTGGAGTCCATCGCAATATTTATATGAGCAATGGGCAGGATTGTACCAAAAGGGTAGCCAGTACATTTACGTCAATCGTGGATTTGGCTACATCGGATATCCTGGAAGAATTGGAATGCCTCCCGAAATTACCATCATAGAGCTAGTCAGGGCTTAAGAGTTTTTAAATAAATTATCGATATAAAACGATAAAAATAGTCCTACGCTAATTGAAGAAACCAGAATGCAGAAGAAGAGTGTAAGTATAACCTGTATCATAATAGTCTTATTTATCTGTCTTATTGAATATACAAAGACCATAGATTGTAACCCCCATATATAAGTCTAAGCGGGTAACATGTAATTTTTCAGCAATCTTAGTATGCATTTAGGTAAGCATGGATGTTTATAGGCAGCTGCTCACCGATTTAGGAAGGTTTACAGTGTAGATATTTTTTTGAAGCTGGTGTGCTTTTTATAACTTTTAGAAGTTATACATAGCCTGAAGTTTAATTTCTGATCTTTTGTTACCCTCGGTTGTCTCGTTACCACTTCCTATGCTGTTGCGGTCAAAATAATTTGTTTGAGCAAAACGCAACCACAAACTTAATTGCGGAGACATTTTATAGCGACTGAGCATATAGTATCTCAGGCCGCTGCCATAGTAGGGAGGCCAGGAAAAGGCATATAATACATCTTGTTCATACAGGTAGAGCCTGGTATTAAAATCATCTGTATTGAAAATAGCTAGACGTGCGTCCCATTTCCAGCGTCTCGTTTTGTAGCTTAGGTCTTGGGCAATGGCTGCTCCTTTTTGTTGTACGTCAGTAAAGTTGTAAAAACTCCACAAAACCCGACTTCTTAAAGTGAGCGACTCTGAAAATTTCTTTTCTCCCATCCACCAGATGCTTTGTCGATTTTCGGGGGAAATCGCATATAAAATAGGTTGTGAGAGGTCATTGATCTCCCGCACCTTCATTCGCCATTGCACAAAGGTGAGCAAAGTCTTACTCGGTTTATAACTAATACGTTGCAATATTTCCATCCCTGAAGTGGAGGCTGCATCTACACGGTAGCGCAGCCAGGGAAAGTAAAACTGATCTACAAATGCAGCATATGTTAGACTTCTGCTGATATTGGTTTTTAGCCCGAGGTAAAAGCCTTCTTCATTAATATTTCGTGTACCCTCTCCAAAAGAACGGCCATAAAAACTATGAAAGTCAGCATCATATTTTCTGTAGATCATGGAAATAGCGCTGCTTCTTGTTATGTTCAAGAGCATTCCCCCTATAAGTCCCTTACCGCCGGACTGACTTTGCGCTAATTCGGCAAAGATGATGCTGTTCTGATACCTTCCGTGGGCACTTATGCTATGGATAAAATTAGTGTTCCCCTCAAACTCAAATTGGTTATACCTCCGACGAAGGTTTTCTCTTGCAAACTGGAAATTACTCAGTGCAGTGGCATATTCAATTTTAAATTTTTGTGCGGGACTTGAATACGCCACTGTGGCGCCAATAGTTTGATGTGGCAATGCTGCTTTGCCTGCAATCTCATTGATTGTTCGGTGGTAGCCATGTGCCCGAATCGTTGAAAATGTAGTGACTTGCCGTGCAGTGTCAGCCTGTATTGAGGCATCTTCCTTTTTTGCAGAAGCCAGCATATTAAGTTGCCAGTTTTTATGTCTCATTTTCACCCCCAGGCCTCTGAAAAAACCTGTTGGTATAACAGAACTGTAGGGTACTATGCCGCTGCTAGCACGGTAGGTAGTATTGACTGTTTCTGCGCCTTTGCCAATAAAAAATCCGCCACCAAACACTAATCCCTGCCCTTGCTGCA
>JBGSXH010000555.1:0-2247 GCA_041751515.1 Cyclobacteriaceae bacterium
GCAACCCCGAATTAAGTTGGTTTTTGGCTGCTGAATACTCCACCGTTTTGATTTGAGAAAAACCGATTAACGGTAGAAAATAGATAAAGAGGTAAGGTATTATTATTCTCATAATGTATATTGGCTAATTATCCCTAGCAATATAAGAAAAATTACCAAGAATAGTTTGGAATTTTTTGATAGATATTTATTGATTTATTGAAAAATAGATTTATTACAGAAATTTATAACTTTATTGCATCATTTTTGTTTTTCAGATTCCTAAAAAAATTGGAGCAACGGTAAATAACTGGGTATTAATGAATAAAAAAAGAAGGCATCGAAAAACCTTTGGATGCCTTCACGCAATCTATTTTTTCTTTTTAGATACTTTCCCCTTTTTGGGTTCCGGTTGGTTTTCTATAATGCTTACAGTTTCTTCATAGGTAAGCTGATCGGCATCTTTATCTTTAGGGATCTTAAAGTTGTTTTTTCCAAACTTAATATAGGGCCCCCATCGTCCATTTAGAATTTCGATTTCAGGATTTTCATTGAAACTCTTTATATGTTTTTTTGAATCAGCTTCACGTTTGTCTTTAATCAACTGGATAGCTTGATCTTCACTAATCGATAGCGGATCAAATTCTTTGCCCAACGATACAAACTTACTGTCATGCCGGATGTATGGACCAAATCTGCCAATTGCGGCAACTATTTTCTTTTCTTCGAAATGGCCCACATCTCTTGGTAATTTAAAAAGCTCCAATGCATCTTCCAATGTAATACTCTCAATGAATTGGCCTTTTTTAAGACTGGCAAATTGCTTCTCTTCGTCTTCCTGTTCTCCGATTTGAACTAATGGACCAAACTTTCCAAGCCTTGCTATGATTTTTTTTCCCGTCTTTGGATCAATCCCAATTTCTTTGGAAGAGTTTACATCTGTTCTCTTGATATTTTCAGTTTCCTCAACCCGAGTATGAAAACTGCCATAGAAATTCGCTATCATTTCTTCCCATCTCTGTTTGCCGTTGGCAATGTGGTCAAATTCTTTTTCCACATTGGCAGTAAAGGAAAAGTCAATTACTGTCGGGAAATGTTCCACCAAGAAATCATTAACCACCATTGCAATGTTTGTAGGGAAGAGTTTGTTTTTTTCTGCTCCTGTGTTTTCAGTTTTCTCAGCTTCTGTGAAGGATCCGTCTTGCACGAGCATTTCAATGTATTTTCTGGGAGTACCTTCCCTGGATTCTTTTATAACGTAATTCCTCTTTTGAATGGTGGAAATAGTGGGAGCATAGGTAGATGGCCTTCCTATGCCCATTTCTTCCAGTTTTTTTACCAGAGAGGCTTCGGTGTACCGGGCTGCCGGACGTGTAAAAGACTGTCTTCCCTTCATCTCCTTTAAATCCAACTGTTGACCTGCTACCAGTGGAGGTAGAATTCCTTTGCTACCTTTTTCTTCATCATCCTCATCGTCCTCTGAACTTTCCAAATAGACTTTCAAAAACCCCTCAAATTTGATAATTTCTCCGCTTGCGGATAGGGTCTGATCTGAATTGGATATGGCGATCGAAACATTGGTTTTTTCAAGGCGTGCGTCTGCCATCTGGGAAGCAATTGCCCTTTTCCAGATAAGTTCATAAAGACGATGTTCGTTTCGGTCATTTCCAGCCTCACTTACAGAAAAATCAGTGGGTCGTATTGCCTCGTGAGCTTCCTGCGCACCTTCCGATTTTGATGTGAACTTCCGTTTTTGATGGTACTCTTTTCCGTAGGACCCCACTATTTCCTGTTCGGCACTCGCCATGGCATCTTCAGACAAATTCACACTATCAGTACGCATGTAAGTAATTTTCCCTGCCTCATACAGTTTTTGGGCAATATTCATGGTTTGGGCTACCGAAAAATATAGTTTTCTACTGGCCTCCTGTTGAAGGGTTGAGGTAGTGAAAGGAGCAGCTGGAGTTTTTTTGGTGGGTTTGGTTTCAAGAGATTTAATTGAATAGGCCGCATCCATACAGGCCTTCAAAAAGTCCTCAGCCTCTTCCTTGGTTTCAAATTTCTTGGGAAGTTCTGCGTAGAGACTTTTGCCCTTTACGTCAAATATAGCTGTGACTTTGTAGGAAGAAACAGAATTGAATTTTTCGATTTCCCTTTCCCGCTCCACAATAAACCGCACAGCTACCGACTGTACACGACCTGCAGAAAGACCGGCTTTTATTTTTTTCCACAATACCGGAGAAAGTTCAAATCCGACTAGGCGGTCTA
>JBGSXH010000556.1:0-3118 GCA_041751515.1 Cyclobacteriaceae bacterium
GGGTTCACGAAGAATCGAAAACCAATCAATACGGTGATAATTTATTCGTCAAGGAGCACCAATCTATTTTTTACAGTATAGCCATGCAAAATGGCTTGGTAAAGCAGGCAGAGGCCATTGCTAAGCTAAGTCAGGATCGTATCAATAAAGAATTTAAATTTGAGTACAATTTCCAAAAAGATGATCTGAATCTGGTAAAGCAAATGATAAATGACTTTCTCTATTTTCGTGCAGTGAAATCATTTAAACGCAACCTAACCAAAGATTTTGACATTTGTTATGACGGATTGGATATTGAAAGTTTGCCAGAAAGCAATGCTAAGTCGATAGTTCAGCTTAACAAAGTGAAGAAGTACAATTTCGAATATCGCTATAAGTCTATTATTAAATCACTTAAAGAAATTAAGGCGAAGATTATCTAAAAGCTCCTTTCATTGCTGTAGTCAGGCAAATTTTTTATGAAAAACATAGCATTTATCACTACCAATAACTTCGTGCCTTTTGGAGGTAGCGAAGAACTTTGGTATAAAACAGCGCTCCATTTAAAAGGCAGTTCGCCGCATAACATAGGCGTAAGCATAAGAAACTGGACACCCGAACCTGGTCACGTCAGTGAGCTTCGAAAAAAAAATTGTCAGATAAGTCTCCGAACTTATACCAGTGATATGAAGGGTATTCAAAAAAAACTGAACGCCCTGCTTCCATATCGTTTCCGTTCAAAACCGAATCAGAAACATATCGCCTGGTTAGATAGTTTTAGGCCAGACCTGGCCGTCATTTCTCAAGGGGGCAATACTGAAGGGGCTGAGTGGATGCAGGCATGTATTGACAAAAACATTCCCTTTATCAACCTTATTCACCTGGCGAGTGAAAAAAGGTGGCCGAAAGATAAGCAGGCATCACAATTAGCAAAACTATATAGTCATTCCCAAAAGTGCTATTTTGTATCTGAAGGCAATGTCAGATTAACAGAAAAGCAGTTGGCCCATAAGTTTAGTAATGCTGGCATTGCAAGAAATCCATTTAAAGTACCTTATGATATTGATGTGAAATGGCCTGAAAATAACGAAGTGATCAGGCTTGCATCATTGGCCAGATTGGGTGCGTATCATAAAGGCCAGGATATACTTCTGGAAGTGATGGCTATGGACAAATGGAAGCAAAGAAAACTGGAAGTTTCTATATATGGTTCAGGGCCAAATGAAGTGGCATTTAAGAGATTAAAGGACTTATGGGACATTCAAAACGTCCATTTTAAGGGTTTTGTAGACGATGTTGGTCAGGTTTGGAAGACTCATCATGGTTTAATTATGCCATCGCGCTCAGAAGGTTTGCCGCTGGCATTAGTAGAGGCGATGCTAGCCAGGAGAGTACCTGTCGTAACTGACGTTGGCGGCAATAAGGAAGTAGTCGACGATAATAGTACCGGTTTTATTGCAAAGGCAGCCACAGCTGCTCTGCTTGATGAAGCACTGGAACGTTTCTGGCAGCAGCGTCATCAGCTGGAGTCCATTGGGATAGCTGCTGGTGTTGAAATTAGAAAGAAAATTCCGGCAGACCCTGTTCAGGTCTTTGCTCAACAAGTGCTCAGGCATTTATAATATTAATCATTTTTTTATCTTTCATGACAATTAAAAAAAAGTACAACATCTGTATAATTAACGCCAGTCTTCCACCTCATTATGGGGGAGCGGAATTTGCCGCATTCAGGTATGCTGAGCGACTATCTCAGGATCGCGAGACTGATGTAATTATGATCGGTCACGATAAAGAGGGTAAGTATAGGGAAGCTGGCTTTAAGCACAGTTTTGTGATTCCTGTTGAAGTAAATACCAAAGACAGTAAAAAGAATTCTATTCAGCAGTATGTTGAATACATGAGTTATTTCAAGGCTTTATACCCTGTAATGAAAGCGCAACAGAGGCGTTTCGATATTGTACACATATTTAATTCAAATACTGTTTTTACTATTATCGCCATGTTTATTGGTAAATTATTGGGTAAAAAGGTAATCACGGAAACCTCCCTTATCGGTACAGATGACCCCGTCACAATCACGAATATGAATGGCTGGAAAGATCACCTAAAGGTAAAAGGATGGCGAGCACGATTTTACAAACGTGCTGATGCTTATGTAAGCAAGTCAAATGTCATTACCGAAACCTTTGAGAAAGCAGATTTTCCTATAAAAAAGGTATCAGAAGTGCCTTATGCTGTGGATGTGGACCGTTATCGTCCTCTGGATCATGCAGAAAAAGTAGAACTCAGGAAAAGACTCAATATTTGGGAAGAGGGTAAAATTATCTTGTTTGCTGGGGGCATAAATAAGCGAAAAGGCGTAAATTTTCTACTGCAGGCATTTATAGAAGTAAAAGCTGAATATCCTGATATAAAACTTTTGCTTCTAGGGCCATCTGGCAGATATGATAACGAGTTCCTTGATGGTCTAAGAAGGATGGTTCAAAAGTCAGGTTATGATAAAGATATCTACTTCCCGGAAAAGAGTGTCGAGAACGTAGACGAATACATGAAAGCTGCAGATGTGTATGTGCTTCCCTCTTTTAGAGAGGGTTTCCCCATATCGGTGATCGAAGCAATGGCATCAAGATTAGTAGTCATTGGTTCAGATATTCCTGAGATTGGCAAAGCACAAATTATTCATGAAAAAGATGGATTTATTTTTCCAGCGGGGAATGCAGTAGCATTGGCAAATGTTTTTAGAAAAATCTTTGATGACAGTAATATTTTCAATACAATTAATGAAAATGCCAGAAACAAGGCTGTAAAGCGATGGTCAACTACAGTTGTAGATGAGTCATACAAAAAGCTTTACAAAGACTTAATTTGATTTAAGCCCAATTTTTAATAGCAGCAATAGCTTAACATTTCGATCATAAAAATTATGCCCAAAGTTTCTGTAGTGATGCCAGTGCACAATGAGGAGAGATATCTTTCATTAGCAATTGACAGCATACTCAACCAAACTTTTGAAGATTTTGAGTTCATCATAGTCAATGATGCAAGTACCGATGCCAGCAAGGATATTTTAGCAAAGTATGCAGGACAGGACAGTAGAATAAGAATAATTGAAAACAATGAATCAATTGGCTGTACAGGT
>JBGSXH010000557.1:0-17947 GCA_041751515.1 Cyclobacteriaceae bacterium
CTATACTATAAGTCGAGGATTAAGCCACATGTGGCCAATTTAAACCAGGACTATCAAAAAATCCGCGATGCGGCACTCAACCAAAAACGTAGCAAAAAGCTCGATGCATGGTTTAAGGATGCAAGAAAAGATGTATTCATCAATATTGATGATGAATTCAATCAATGTAAGATCATTGAATAAACATAAGGACGAATGCAACAAGCGCAGGAAGTAGCAGCAGCAGAGGCTTTACATGAAGCCTATACCACTTTACATAAGGAAATATCCAAAGTAATTATCGGACAGGAAAAAGTCGTCAGCCTTATGCTTACGGCTATTTTCAGCCGTGGCCACTGCCTGCTGGTAGGTGTACCCGGGCTGGCTAAAACTTTGCTAATCCAAACTATCGCTCAGGCGCTTGATCTAAATTTTAACCGTATCCAATTCACACCGGACTTAATGCCTTCGGACATTGTAGGCGCTGAAACCCTGGATAAAGACCGTAACTTCAAATTCATCAAAGGTCCGATATTTTCAAATATCATCCTTGCAGACGAAATCAATAGAACACCGCCTAAAACGCAGGCCGCCTTGCTGGAGAGCATGCAGGAATATGCAGTGACTATTTCCGGACAGCGCTACGATTTGACACCTCCATTTTTCGTACTGGCGACCCAAAACCCTATTGAGCAGGAAGGTACTTACCCCCTACCGGAAGCACAGCTCGACAGGTTCATGTTCAACATTTGGTTGGATTACCCCAGCTATGATGCAGAGTTAGACATCGTGAAAAGTACTACCACAGCTACTAATGCTAAAGTTAACAAGGTATTAGGAGCCGAAGACATCGTCCGGTTCCAACAATTGGTTCGTCGTGCACCGATTGCCGACAATGTCGTTGAATATGCTGTCAAACTAGTGCATAAGACACGTCCTAAAAGCCAGTATGCCTCAACTGACACCAATAACTTTTTGGAATGGGGTGCAGGCCCTAGGGCCTCTCAGTACCTCGTTATCGGTGCCAAATGCAATGCACTCTTGAACGGCAAATTTTCTCCGGATATTGAAGATGTGAAAGCCGTAGCCAAACCCATTCTCAGACATCGCATCGTGCGAAACTTCAAAGCAGAAGCAGAAGGACATTCTGTAGATGATTTGATAGAGCGCATGCTGTAAAACAGCAGTTGACAAAATTTAACTTATCTGTTATCAAATTCGGAATAATAGCGTCTAGACATCGGTCTTAAATTTCTTCCGGCACAAAAATGTCAAAGCTCAAAATGTCCTCATCAAATTCATAAGAAAGTGGGTGGCTTTTTGAAAGATATAGCCCTTCAGGTCCTACAAAATTATTATCAAAAAGATATTTGTTCTTTTCCATCATTACCTCTCCAATCTTTATAAGATGCTCATCAAAAATGATGATTGAGAACTGCGGTGGATTAAAATATGCATCCTTATTGTTCAGGTTTAAATCTGCTCCTTCATATGCAAAACGATAAAAGCATTTCCGATATGGGTCATGAAAAATATTCCCATAGCGGGGGTTGCCCCTATAAGCTATCTGGTATTCTGGTATGCCCATATCTTTAGGATACGGCATTAATTTGTTTATAAATTGACTTGTAGCAGATTTAACTTCGAATTTATCATGCTTTTGGCCGGTGATAAAAAGGTTGTGGTCGCTGGCAAAAGAGTACACGAACTGATCGCCAAAACGTACTTTACTCATTTCAATTTCCATGGCACCTTCACTATTATATAGTGCTTCAGGATATCACACTGGCACTGTCTCAACTTCTTCATTAGTTAAATCTACAGTAAATGCGATAGGAGTATTAGTTAACTGGGACTTACTTCTTTTATTGATATCCCCGACCGGACCTGAAGTCAGCAATACTTTTTGTCCCTTATAGTCCAAAAGATTATGCCATATTGTCCATGACTTGGAAGGCGTCTTCGCTACCTTATCTTTATCATATGAGAAATCAACCATTTTTACAATTGAGCCCTCACTATTTACCAGGTAAAGTTTAGTCACCAACGTTGGTAAAACAAAGATTGAATCCTTCGAGACAATTTTAAAACCGGATATACGCCCAATGCCTTCCGGACCATCTTTGGCGATCTTTGTACTTTGCTGTAAATCTCCGGTTTCAAAGTCATAAATTTGAATTCGATTGAGGTTGCTATTTAGATAGCCTAAATACTCCTTGCCGTCCTCCTCAAAAATATTGAGCACATGAGATTTTGCGGGTGTTTGCGCATCTAAAGGAATATGCTTGGTGGCCGTTTTTGTTAGCGTGTATTGCTTTGAACTGTTGTTTTCGGAGACTTCTTTTTCAGCTGTACTCTCACATGACAAAAGCGCAGCTGAGAACAGCATTAAAGAGCAGAAATATTTGATTTTTTTAGTCATATTAGGGCTTAATATATGACAAAATCATCAATTGTCAACGTATTCCCAAATATGTTTGGAAATACTAGCGCAAATGCCCATTCCGGACATACAAAAAATTATTACTGATAGTAGTGGAGTATTGCACTAATGGCGCCCTTGCAGGGCCTTGGGCGGGAAAGCCCATAAAATCGAAGTGGGAGCCACAGCAGGTATCTTCCATAAACAAACCGGATTCGTTGACAGTAACGGTGGCACAGGCGGAACGGGGCTCAAAGGTGCAGTTTCGCTCGAAAGCAAGGATGTTATTCATGCTCTCCCGGTAAAGAATGATCCCCCGAACGCCCACATCCTCTAACTCCACGTAACCATTTACCTGCCGTAGCGGCAAATAATCCTGATTGGTGAGATTGATTTCCAGCTCAACAAACTGGAAAGGTATTTCAGCATATTCCTCATTCTCACAGGCACTGAAAAGTGCCATGAGCAAAAGCATGAATATGCAATGATTTCTATTCATAGTCGTAAAATCCCTTGCCTGTTTTTCTGCCATGGTGACCGGCCGCTACCTTTTGTTCCTGTATGCGACTGGGCCGGAATTTAGCATCCTGGTGAAAAGCGTTAAACATGCTGCTGGTGACCGCGAAATTAGTATCAACGCCAATGAGGTCCATTAACCGGAACGGCCCCATCTTGAAACCACTGGCTTCCAGCAGGCTGTCGATAGTAGCAACATCGGCTACATTTTCTTCCAGCAACTTCAGGCTCTCCACATAGAAATGGCGCGCAACCCTATTAACGATAAAACCGGGTGAATCTTTTGCAATCACTGCCTTTTTTCCGAGCCTTTCCACAAATGCTTTTACCAGCTCCACTGCTGCTTCACTGGTGGCTACTCCGGAAATAATTTCTACCAGCTTCATAATATGCGCCGGATTAAAAAAGTGCATGCCAATAAAGCGTTCAGGATGCTGTAAACTCGCAGCAATATGGGTAATAGGAATGGACGATGTATTCGAAGCAAAAATCGAAGTTGCAGGCAGAATCGTTTCTAACTCCTGAAATACTTTCACTTTTACGTTCAGCTTTTCAACAATAGCCTCTATGACCAATTCGGCCTTAATTTCCTGGAGCTCACTGCTAGTTTGAATGCGCGAAAGCGTGGCTTGCTTATCACTATCATTTAATTTGCCACGCGCAATCCCCTTATCGAGATTGGCTGTAATAGCAGGGATGGCAGCCTGTAGCATTTCCTGTTTTATATCAAAAAGGATGGCATTGTATCCGGCGGCGGCAACGACCTGAGCGATGCCTTGTCCCATAGTCCCGGCGCCGATAATGGCTACATTTTTTATCTCTGCTATTGTCATAAATTTTGCGCTTGTATGGTTGTTTACACCGGATATGAAAAAGTTTAGATCAGATGTTTATGCTATAATGGACTGAAATTGCTTCAAAAAGCGGATATCATTTTCAGTAAAAAGTCTTAAATCTTTGATCTGATATTTCAGCATCGCAATGCGTTCTATGCCCATGCCAAAGGCGAAACCGGTATATTTTTCAGCATCAATTTTGCAATTTACCAACACGTTAGGGTCTACCATGCCAGCACCGCCGATTTCTACCCAGCCAGAATGTTTGCATATATTGCACCCTTTTCCGTGGCAGATAAGACAGGAAATATCCATTTCGGCACTTGGTTCTGTGAATGGAAAATACGATGGTCGGAAACGAATTTTAGTATCCTCACCGAACATCTCTCTGGCAAAGTAATACAGTGTTTGCTTAAGATCTTTAAAGCTCACACCCTGATCTATATAAAGGCCTTCCACCTGATGAAAGACACAATGCGCCCTGGCGGAAATGGCTTCATTCCTGAATACCCTCCCCGGCGAAAGCGTACGAATGGGTGGTGCTTCCTGCTCCATAACCCTCACCTGCACTGAACTGGTATGCGTTCTCAAAGCAATGTCCGGATTTTTTTCTATGAAGAAAGTATCCTGCATTTCCCGCGCGGGATGATTTTCAGGAAAATTCAAGGCACTGAAATTATGCCAGTCATCTTCAATCTCCGGCCCTTCCGATATATTAAACCCGATTCTTTCGAATACCGTACTTATTTGCTGGCGCACCATATTCAATGGATGCCTGCCGCCTAAAGTATTGGGCACGGGCGGAAGCGTATAATCGATAAAGTTCGTATGGCTTTGCTCATTCTCTTCCAGGGACGCAATGAGTTCCTGAAATTTGTCCTGAGCAGTGTTTTTAAGATCATTGAGCACCTGGCCCATCGCTTTCTTGTCTTCGACAGGCACATTTTTCATATCTGCAAAAAGCGCTGTGACTTCTCCCTTTCTACTGATAAAACGCAATCTGAAATTTTCGAGATCTTCCTGGTTTTTGGCGACGTATGATGTAATCGTTTCTTTTAATGCGTTTACCTTCTCCTGCATGCTTTTGGATGGTTTTTAAATACAATTTAAGGGTCTGAATTTATCCCTTATCAGATAGCAGTTTGTTAATGTGCTAAGAAAAACAAATTTAAGACTTTATTGCTAAAGAAAATATGTATCTGATAGATATTAAAAAAGCCGACTAACTGAGAAGTTGATCAGGATTTTTATTGAAATGAACTGTTAAAAAGCGTTTTTATCACCCTTGAGCATGGCGAGAATCGTCAGGATAATAATCCTGATATCGAAGTTGAGGGACCAGTTTTCTACATAAAACCGGTCGAGACGAACCCTGTTTTTCATGAGATCGATGCTTTTCGTCTCGCCTCTAAAACCTTTCGCCTGGGCCAGGCCAGTAATGCCGGGCTTCACAAAATGCCGGGCCATAAATTTGGAAACCAGCTTAGAATACTCTTCTGTATGCTTTAGCATATGCGGTCTAGGCCCTACGACAGACATATGTCCAAGAAAAACATTGAAAAACTGAGGCAATTCATCCAAACTGCTTCGGCGTAGGAAAGCACCAACCTTGGTAATACGCTGGTCATTTTTAGAGGCCTGCATGGTATCCGAATCAGTATTCACCGTCATGGAACGGAATTTATAGCAATAAAAAGACTCATTGCCCTTACCCGTCCTTTTCTGCTTGAAAAAAATCGGCCCTTTGGAATCCAGTTTAACGATAATGGCGATAAGGGGCAACAGCCAGCTAAGGATAAATAAGATGACCATACCGGAGAAAACCACATCGAAAGTGCGTTTGATGATGCGATTCTGAAACTCATCCAGCGGAATAGAAGACACATTAAGTACCGGAATGTGGTCATAGCGCTCCAGTACAAGGCTTTTGAGCGAAAAACCTCGAAAATCTGCAATGAGTTTTACCTTAATCAAATGATCATCGCCAAAATCAATAAGATCTTTTACCTGTGTATAGCGGATGTATGGAAGACAGCAATATATCTCATCTATTTCATTTTCTATGGCGAAGGTTTTCAGGTCTTTGAAATTACCCTTAATCGCTTTTCCTTTTTTCTTGTTGTCAAAGAAGCCAAGTAAGCGGTAGCCATGCTCGGGATGCAGTCTGAAAAACTTATTGAGTTCCTCAGAAAGCTCTCCATAGCCTACGATTACCACATTCCTATAGTTGAAACCACTCTTACGGTATATTCTGATGGTATATACATAGGTGGTTTTCCATAGAAACAACAATACTGTGAAAATTGTATAGGTAAGCAGAATGTGCTCCCTGGAATAGTAATAAGCTTTTTCAAAGACAAAAAATGCGGCGACAAACAGCAGGTGTAGTGTAACCAAAGACAGGTGCATCCTGATGATCTTGGTCACCCTGGAAATCCTGGAAAACTGGTATGGATTCGTTAAAATTAGCAATACCAGCCATGAGCCATTGTAAAACAACAAAAGGCTTAAGTATGGATCTACAAAATAGTTATCCAGTCCATTGAATTTTATCCAGTATGCTAGCGCAAAGGCAAAGTTCAATAGCAACAGATCACCCAGAAAGTGGATTAGCCCTATATATTTAGAGTTCTTTCCCGACATAGTTTGTAGTTGAAAGCGCAAAACTAGAGAATCAAAACTTCAAATCTAAATTGTTATGCACAATTTTATGTTTTGACTACGAATTTTAACAAAATGCGCGCCAATTTATCGGAAAGCCAATGAGAATGAGTGAGTTATACTATGCGATAAAAATGGCATCATCTCCATATTGTAGTAGCAGCCTGCCTCAATGCAGTATTGCGAATCCAATGTGATGGAAATGATGCCAAAAAATTACTTTTACCGAATATCCTTTATTTCTCTACGCGGAAACAAAGCGTTGTTTAAAATCCTGGTAGGCTAAATACAGACCGTCTTCCAGAGAAATTTTTGACTGCCACCCTTGCGCCTTTAACTTCGAAACGTCCATTAGTTTTCTTGGTGTGCCATCAGGTTTTTCAGTATTAAATTTTAATTTGCCATCAAATCCTGTAATGTCACCAACTTTTCGCGCCAGGTCTGCAATGCTAATGTCCACACCACTACCAACATTAACAAACTGCTTGTCATTATAATGCAGCATCAGATGCACACAGGCGTCCGCAAGATCATCTACATAAAGAAATTCTCTTAACGGCTTTCCTGTACCCCAAATTTCTACGGATTGCTCATTTTGTTCTCTTGCCTCGTGGAACTTTCTTATTAAAGCGGGCAAAACGTGCGAATTGTTCAGGTCATAATTATCATTTGGCCCATACAGATTGGTAGGCATGGCCGAGATAAAGTTACAACCATACTGGTCGCGATATGCCTCGCACATCTTTATCCCTGCAATTTTAGCAATGGCATAAGGCTCGTTGGTAGATTCCAGTAAGTCTGTCAGCAGGTATTCTTCCTTGAGTGGCTGCGGTGCCAGTTTAGGATAAATGCACGAAGAACCAAGAAATAATAATTTCTTCACTTTATGCTGATAGCTCTGATGAATGACATTGTTCTGTATCATCAGATTCTCGTAAAGAAAGTCCGCCCGATATATATTATTAGCCTGAATGCCACCTACTTTGGCTGCTGCAAGAAATACATACTCCGGCTTTTCTGCTTCAAAAAACTCCGCTACCGCAAGCTGACTACGAAGGTCAAGTTCGGACGAAGTTTTCAGTAAAATATTGTCAAAACCTTCTTTCTGTAGTTTTCTAACGATTGCGCTGCCCACCATTCCTCTATGGCCTGCTACATATATTTTTGCATTTTTTTCCATAGGGGATTATTCGTGGTAGTTAAGGACGTTATGGCCACCTTTAAGCAAAAGCTGGTCTCTCTTGAATAGTTCCACATCAGACTTCACCATGTCTTCTATAAGGGCCGCGAGATCGTACTTCAAAGTCCAGCCCAATTGTTCTTTTGCTTTGGTAGGGTCCCCTATGAGCAACTCCACTTCTGTAGGTCGATAATAAGCAGGGTCAACCTCCACGACTATGGTACCCTCTTTTATTTGAAATTCAGGATTGTTGCACTTCACAACTTTACCTACTTCCTGCTCTTTTTCACCGGAGAATGCCAACTCAATGCCCAATTCCTGGAAAGTAAGGCGTACGAATTCCCTCACTCTTGTGGTCACACCCGTAGCGATGACATAATCTTCAGGCTTATCCTGTTGTAAAATCAGCCACATGGCCTCAACGTAATCTTTTGCATGGCCCCAGTCCCGCTGGGCATCCATATTGCCCAGGTACATTTTATCCTGTAAACCCAGGGCTATTCTGGCTGCTGCTCGCGTAATTTTTCTGGTAACAAATGTTTCGCCACGCAAAGGCGATTCATGGTTAAACAATATGCCATTCACGGCAAACATATTATAAGCTTCCCTGTAGTTCACTGTTATCCAGTAGCCATACATTTTGGCCACAGCATAAGGAGAACGAGGGTAAAATGGCGTTTTTTCAGACTGAGGCACTTCCTGCACCAAACCATAAAGCTCAGAAGTAGAGGCCTGGTAAATTTTTGTTTTTTCGGTGAGTTCCAGCAGTCTTACCGCTTCCAATATCCTAAGTGTCCCCAAACCATCAACATTGGCAGTATATTCCGGTGTATCGAAACTTACCTTTACATGCGACATGGCACCAAGGTTATAGATTTCGTCGGGTTTTACCTCCTGAATGATCCGGATGATATTGGTAGAGTCTGTGAGATCACCGTAATGCAACTTGAATTTAATATTTTTCTCGTGCGGATCCTGATACAAATGGTCGATCCTGTCCGTGTTGAATAAAGAAGAGCGTCTTTTGATACCATGAACTTCGTATCCTTTGCTCAATAAAAGTTCAGCAAGATAGGCGCCGTCTTGTCCGGTTATGCCTGTGATTAATGCTTTTTTCATAAGTAGCGTTTAAAAAAATGAATTCAAGTGATTGCCTTTCAGCGACTATTGGCAGACGACCTGCCTTAAATTACTAAAAACGCAATATATACGTTTTTTGCAGGTTTCAAAAATAGCAAATTTATGTCAAATTATAAGAATAGAGACAGAAATTACAAGCTAACCTTGTGAATACTTCTTAAATAAGCGGGAAATCCTGCTAACTCCTGCCCTTTCTGAAGATTTAAGCTTATCTTTGCAGCCGAATTGGGTAGCATGCTGATAAGAGAAATTCATATCCTTTTAAAAAAAGAAATCGTTCTGGAATGGCGACAAAGATATGCCTTCAATGGCATGTTATTGTATGTTGCCAGCACCATTTTGGTCTGTTACCTGAGTTTTAACCTGAAAATGGCGCAGCTGAATCCGATTACCTGGAATGCACTTTTCTGGATAATAATGTTATTCACGGCCGTAAACGCGATAGCCAAAAGTTTTGTTCAGGAAAATGCTGGGCGACTGTTGTACTATTATTCGGTGGTCAGTGCCCAGGGAATCATCCTTTCAAAGATCATTTATAATACAGGGCTGATGCTATTGCTTACTGGTTTGGGCTACTTGTTTTACAGCACAGTTTTGGGCAACCCTGTTGGCGATCATTCCCTTTTCCTAATGAACTTATTGCTGGCTTCCGTAGGTTTCTCTACTACTTTAACGATGGTTTCCGGCATTGCGGCCAAGGCCGGAAATAATACCATGCTCATGGCTATTTTAAGCTTTCCGGTAATTATTCCGATTCTGCTATTAACAATTAAAATTTCTAAAAATGCAATAGACGGTCTGGATAGAAGCGTTAGTCATCAGGATATCATCACCCTGCTGGCCATTAACGTTTTGGTGGCTACATTATCGTTTATTTTATTCCCGTATTTATGGCGAAGTTAGTTTCTATAGAGGGTTTATGGTGGAAGTTGCTGACCACAGCATTACTACTTTATGTAGTAATCGGCGGCTTCCTTATGGAAGTACCGCGACTAGCGATTCTTAATGAAACCATCCGTGCATTTTACTTTCATGTGCCCATGTGGTTTGGAATGATCATACTGTTGCTGATATCGGTTATCTTTTCTGTGAAACAACTTAAGAGCAATAGTCTACAGCACGATAGAAAAGCTGCTGCTTATGCCAATATTGGGGTTTTATTCGGCGTACTTGGCCTTTTTACCGGTATGTTCTGGGCAAAATTTACCTGGGGAGCCTATTGGAGTGGCGACCCAAAGCAAAATGCTTCTGCCATTGGCCTGCTCATTTATCTGGCATACTTTGTTTTAAGAAATGCTTTGGAAGATGCGCAGCAAAAAGCGAGAATCAGTGCGATATATAATATATTTGCTTTTGCAACGCTGGTACCGCTATTGTTTATCTTGCCGAGGTTATCCGACTCGCTGCATCCGGGTAGCGGTGGCAACCCTGGTTTTAATGCCTATGAAACCGACAACCGGCTTAAAATGATATTTTATCCCGCAGTGATTGCCTGGACATTACTAGGCGCATGGCTGGCACAGCTTGACCATCGCTCCCAGGCACTGAAGGAAAAAATGAATGCTAAATCTGTGAAATTATGAGAAGATTGCTGTTTGCTTTCTTGTTTATATTTGTCCTGCAAAGCGGCTTGCTGGCTCAGGATAAATACAAGATATCTGAAGATGATTATGACAATACCAGCATTGAAATGGCAGATACCTTTCGGGCTGATGGAAAAATTTATGTAGTAGTAGGCGTTTTGACGATTGTTTTAGTGGGCATGCTGAGTTATGCCTTTATCATAGACCGTCGATTGCGACAATTAGAATCTGAGGTAAACGAATTATAAGAAAGAGGGAATTATTTGCGAATTGCCTAGTGTTATAGCAGCGATATGCAAATGATTTAAATTGATTGTTTGAAAGGTACTTAGTTCAGTTAAAGTACACCAATAAATACATTTACATGAAGAAATCTCACATTTTTGGTATTGTTGTTATTGCGATAGCGATCACCATTATTATTTCCACTGCAGGTGACGCAAGTTCTTATGTTAGTTTTGAAGAGGCTAAGGTATTAGCAGCCGGAGGTAAAGAGAATAAAATCCACGTGGTGGGCCAGCTCAAAAAGAATGAACAGGGAAAAATAACTGGCATTCAACCCAGTGAGGACAGGCTTGCTTTTTCATTTATAATGATAGATGATAATGGAGACGAGCAAATGGTTCACTATAATGAACCCATGCCATCAGACTTTACAAGGTCTGAGCAGGTAGTTGTTATTGGCGCTTACCAGGGGGAAGAATTTTTGGCAGATAAAATTCTGCTTAAATGTCCTTCCAAATATCAGGAAGAAGAACTTTAAGAAAAGTTTTTATCTCACCAAAAGCGATTCACTCCATTTATGGTACATACCTTCATCGGGAACCTTGGGCATTTCTTTGTTATTCTGGCTTTTATTGCTGCGCTGGTTTCGGCTTACGCCTATTTTACTCAAACTAAAAATTCTATAGAAGACCAAAGCTGGGCCAAACTTGCCCGCTGGTCTTTTGGCATTCATGCATTTGCAGTATTGGGAATAATCTTTTCCCTATTCTTCATCATTTATAATCACTACTTCGAATACCATTACGCCTGGAGTCATGCCTCCAAAAATCTGCCCACGCATTATATGATATCCTGTTTCTGGGAAGGGCAGGAAGGCAGCTTTTTATTATGGATGTTCTGGCATGCCGTTTTAGGAGCAGTGCTTATATTTACCAATAAGCGCTGGGAAGCTCCTGTCATGAGTGTGTTCATGTTCGTTCAGGCATTTCTTGCTTCCATGATTTTAGGGGTAGTAATCTTCAACATAAAGATTGGCAGTTCACCATTTATACTGCTCAGAGATGTTTTAGATGTTCCGGTTTTTGCTTTAAATCCGGACTTCGTGCCCGAAGATGGCACAGGACTCAATCCATTATTGCAAAATTACTGGATGGTCATTCACCCCCCAGTCTTATTCCTGGGCTTTGCCACCACATTAATACCCTTCTCCTACTGTATCGCCGGTCTATGGCAAAAGCGCTTTAAAAGCTGGATTCGCCCTGCCCTGCCCTGGGCACTATTCTCTGCACTCATGCTGGGTGTAGGCATTCTCATGGGTGCTTATTGGGCTTACGAGACGCTTAACTTTGGTGGTTACTGGAATTGGGATCCTGTTGAAAATGCAGTGTATGTCCCGTGGCTTATTTTAATCGCAGCAATTCATACCATGATTGCATTTAAGAAAAGCAGCTCTGCGCTTAAAACGGCCATCATATTGAGTATCACTACTTTTATTCTCATCCTCTACAGTACTTTCCTGACGAGAAGTGGCATTCTGGGAGAATCTTCGGTACACTCATTCACTGACCTGGGCATGAGCGGACAGCTGTTGCTGTATCTACTTGTATTCACGATTTTATCGGTGCTACTGCTGGTTAAAGTTTGGAAGGAACTACCGTCGGATGAGAAAGAGGTATCGACCTATTCCAGGGAATTCTGGATATTTATTGGCGCTACTACCCTTTGTTTGATGGGTTTTCAGGTACTTGTCCCGACCTCTATCCCCGTTTACAACTCAATTGTAGAGCTGTTTGGTGGTATTTCCAATTTGGCTCCTCCGGCAGATCAGGTAGGATTTTACACTAAGTTTCAGCTTTGGTTTGCAGTAGCAGTCGCTTTGCTGTCCGGTACAGGTCAGTTTTTCTGGTGGAAAAAAATGGATCGTGGAGCACTGAAGGAAGCACTCACGCTACCCATAATCGTGACGCTTATTATTTCTGCTATAGTGTTCATAGCTGCAGAGGTGCAGGACATTACCTATATTATTGTGCTTACTGCAGCGATATACTCGCTGGTAGCCAATGCATTTATCCTCTTTCAGTTCGGAAAGAAGAACATGCAACTATCCGGTGGTGCCGTAGCCCATATGGGAATTGCCATGATGCTGATAGGTATTCTATTTTCCTCCGGTTATAACAAAGTAGTTTCTCTCAATACCAGTGGCCTGGTTTACCACCGTGAATTTCCTGAGGAAGTGAACAGGGAAAATGTGCTGCTCTGGCTTCACGAGCCAAGGCAAATGGAGGAATATAAACTTACTTACCGTGGACAGCATACTGAAGTAATTGGTTTCCCTGACTACGTTCCCAGCCACCATTTGCAAAGACTGGAAGATCCGCATTATGCCCTCACAAAGAGGGCACTTGTTCATGAGGAAAAGACAGTTTACGAAAAAGGAGAAATAGTTAAAATTTACCCTGAAAGCATCTATTTTGAGGTAAACTACGAGGACGAAAAAGGCAAAAGCTTCATACTTTATCCTCGGGTACAGATCAGCGAGGCCATGCCCAACCCTATCTACTCACCAGATATTTACCGTGCAGTAAGCTCCGATTTGTACACGCACGTTTCTACTTTTCCGGACCCTGAAAATGAGACAGAATGGAGCCAACCGGAAACCATCCGCGTAAAGGCTGGTCAGCAGTTCTTCGCTAACGATTTTGTAGCGGTGATGGAAGGCGTGGAAAAACTGGAAAATACCCAAGGCCTGCAATTGGGGCCTGATGACGTGGCGATTAAGGCAAAAATTAAAATATTCGGCAAAGAGGACGTCGAGTACATTGCCGAGCCGCTATATATTATCAAAGACCAAATGGTTGGTAAACTAGCCGATGAAGTTTTTGACCTAGGCGTGAGGATCAATTTTGTTAATATCATCCCTGAGGAAGATATCTTTGAATTTGAGATAGAAACTACGCAGAAAGACTATATCATCATGAAAGCCTTACAAAAACCATTTATAAATATTTTATGGATGGGCACGCTTGTTCTGGTTTTAGGCTTTGGCATGGCCATCAGAAGACGATATTCAGACTTTATAAAAATGAGAGATAAGGGCACAGAATAGTGAAAACCACATAAAAAGCATATTTTTGTAACATGCTGGGTAAAAAGGCTTACTACGATATATCGATCATTGGTGCTGGCAATGTGGGTTGGCACCTTGCTACAGCACTGGAACATGCCGGACACTCAGTGCATGAGATTTACTCACAACACCCTGCCAATGCTGAGGCACTGGTAGGAAATTTGTACCAGGCAGAAGTACTCGACTCACTTGACCTAATCGACAGCAAGGCCAATATCTTTATCATAGCCGTCCCGGATCGTATTATTCCTGAAATACTTGAAAAGCTTTTTGTACCCGAAAATAGTATTGTGATGCATACTTCGGGCACGGTACCTGCCAGTATATTTGAAGATACTTTCGATAACTATGGTGTCCTTTATCCGCTTCAAACCTTTTCAAAACACAAGGCTGTAGACTTCAAGCAGATCCCACTTTGCATTGAGGCTAACAATAAAGACAGCTATAAAATCATAAAAAGCCTGTCTACAACGCTGAGCGACCATGTTGAAAAAATAGACTCAGAAGCCCGGAAACACCTGCATTTGGCAGCGGTATTTGCCTGTAACTTCACCAATCATCTGTACAAAATTACAGAAGATTATCTGGAGCAGAGGAGAATCGATTCATCATTATTATTCCCTCTTATCGAAGAGACCACCACTAAATTCATGGAAATCGGCCCTAAAGCAGCACAAACCGGCCCTGCACGTCGTAGCGATATTACCACAATGAATGCTCACCTCAAGCTACTTGCAGACCATCCTGAAATGGGGAAGTTTTATAAGCTTTTCAGCCAAAGTATACTCGACCATTATTAATTTTTAAGCACTAATACTATCGTAGAAATTACGGCGAAAAATGTCTAATTTTACTGGCTTAAAGTTATTGCTATGCATGCCCAGTCCAGGAAATTTGATCTTCACGGCTTGATGCGACTTATTCGCTTCCCTAATTTAATGATGATTGCATTAGGGCAATACATGACTGCTATATGGCTGGTGGGCAAGGACGGACAACAGTGGGCAATCTTTACTGATGCCAATTTGTTTATTCTGGTACTTTCCACGCTCATCATTGCTGCATCAGGCTATATGATCAATGATTATTATGACGTAAAGATTGATTTTATCAATAAACCGGATCAGGTAATCGTAGGACGATTGCTGAAGCGGAGGAAAGTGATGACGGCACATACAATACTTAACTTCTTAGGGATTGCCCTCGCACTATTGCTCGGCATTATGATTGGCATTATCAACTTTATTTCCGCCTTTCTGCTGTGGCTCTACTCCAATCAACTCAAACGGATGCCGTTTATAGGAAACTTTGTAGTTGCCTGTCTTACAGCAGTTTCTATTGGCTTAGTTGGTTATTATTATCAACAAAATGAGACATTGGTCTATACTTACGCTATATTCGCATATGCATTTACGCTTGTCAGAGAAATCATCAAAGACATGGAAGATATGCGTGGAGATGAAAAATTTGGCTGCAAAACATTGCCCCTTACACTGGGCATTCCTGCTACCAAATATATACTCTATGCCCTGCTCATCCTTTTTCTGATTTTATTAGCTTTGATGGCACTTAAGGTTGATAATCAGATATTGACTGTATATTTTTCATTCCTTTCCATACCTTTTATGATATTTGTGGCTAAACTTTACAGGGCAGATAAAAAGAAGGACTTTAGCACATTGAGTAAATACTGCAAGCTTATTATGCTTAGTGGTATCATTAGCATGGCATTCTTCTAAACCTTTATGCAGAAAGAACAGAAACACCGATTGGCCATTTTTGCTTCTGGCAATGGATCAAATGCTCAAAAAATCATGGAGCATTTTAATGACGATAAGACAGTGGACATTGCCTTGGTATTAAGCAATAAAGCCACAGCAGGCGTTCTCCAGAAAGCTACAAATATGCAGGTGCCGACATTCATCTTTAACAGAGCAACATGGCAGGAAGGTACGGAGGTGGAAGCTGCGTTAGATAAATATGAAATAGATTTCGTAGTGCTGGCAGGTTTCCTATGGCTAATACCGGGATGGCTTATTCACAAGTACCCAAAAAAAATCGTGAATATTCATCCGGCCTTGTTGCCTAAATTCGGAGGAAAAGGAATGTATGGTAGTCATATTCACCAGGCAGTTCTCAATGCAGGCGAGAAAGAAAGTGGCATTACCATTCATTATGTTGATGAAGCTTACGATACCGGTGCCCCAATTTTTCAAACATCATTTGAAATAACAGAAAAAGACACTTTAGAAAGCCTGGAAAAGAAAATACACGCCTTGGAACACGAATACTTTCCTAAAGTGATTGAAAACTTGCTTAGAGAATCAGCTAAAAAGTTTTAGTTTTACGCACTTATTGAAAAATAAAGTCATGGTATCTACAAAAATCAAATCTGCCTTAATATCAGTTTATTATAAAGACAATCTGGCACCGATTGTCAAGCTTTTGCATGAGCAGGGGGTAAAAATATATTCTACCGGTGGCACCCAGCAATTCATCGAGGAGCAGGGAATTCCCGTTACTGCTATTGAAGATGTGACAGGTTATCCATCCATCCTAGGTGGCCGAGTTAAAACATTGCACCCCAAAGTATTTGGCGGTATTCTTCACCGCCGTGGCCATGAGCAGGACGAAGCTCAGGTTGCTGAATATGACATTCCAGCAATGGACCTGGTAATTGTCGACTTATATCCATTTGAAGAAACAGTAGCAAGTGAAGCTAAGGAAGAAGACATCATTGAAAAAATAGATATTGGTGGGATTTCGCTCATCAGAGCTGCAGCAAAAAATTTCAAAGACGTGCTTATTGTTTCTTCCAGAGAGCAGTATGCGGCCTTAGAGCTTCTGTTGAAAGAAAAGCAGGGAGAAACCAGTCTTACAGACAGGAAACTATTTGCAGCTTATGCATTCGACATTAGCTCCCACTACGATACAGCCATTTTCAACTACTTCAATCAAGAAAATACCCTAAAATATTTCAAGCAAAGCGAACGGCAAGCCAATCCACTCCGCTATGGTGAAAACCCTCATCAGGAAGGAACATTCTTTGGCAACCTCAGTGAAATGTTCAGCCAGCTTAATGGAAAAGAGCTATCTTATAATAATCTTGTAGATGTTGATGCAGCAGTAAATCTCATTGAAGAATTTCCTCACGATACTGCCTTTGCCATATTGAAACATACCAATGCCTGTGGTATGGCAACGGGTAGCACAGTGAAAGACGCGTACTTAAAAGCTTTTGAAGCAGATACCTTGTCTGCTTTTGGCGGTGTTTTGATCACCAATAAAACCATTGATGCTGAAGCCGCTGAAGCCATGCATAAGCTATTTTTCGAAGTAGTCATTGCACCTGACTATGATGAGGCAGCCTTGGGTATTTTGAAGCAGAAAAAAAATAGGGTCATCCTTCAGCAAAACAAAGGCCTTGAGGGTAAGAAAATGTTCAAAAACCTGCTGAATGGTGTAATTGTGCAAGATCGTGACCTTGCCACTGAAACAATTGAAGATTTTAAAGGTGTCACGAAACGATCAACAACTGAGGAGGAGAACAAGGCATTGGTATTTGCTGCCAAAATTTGTAAGCATACAAAGTCAAACACCATCGTTTTAGCAAAAGAAGGACAGTTATTGGCTAGTGGAGTCGGGCAAACCAGCCGGGTAGATGCACTCAATCAGGCAATAGAAAAAGCAAAAGTTTTTGGATTTAACTTACATGGTGCTGTTATGGCATCCGATGCGTTTTTTCCTTTCCCGGATTGTGTTGAAATTGCGCATGCTGCTGGCATTAAAGCAGTTGTTCAGCCAGGAGGCTCTATTAAAGATCAGGCTTCCATTGACTTCTGCGATACTCATGGCCTCGCCATGGTGTTTACCGGAATACGGCATTTCAAACATTAAGAGAAAAAATCGGCATTTTTGAAATAGTACATTTCTCATACTGTCGACTTTTAGTTTCAACAACCAAAAGGTATACAATTTAACAATGGGTTTATTTGACATTTTCTCTAGCGATATAGCTATTGACCTGGGTACAGCCAATACCTTAATTATTCACAAAGACAAGATCGTTGTGGACGAGCCTTCTATTATTGCAATCGATAAAAGCACTAATAAAGTGCTTGCCATTGGTCGCCAGGCCATGCAAATGCATGAAAAAACGCATGAGAATATCAAAACCATCAGACCACTGAAAGATGGTGTGATTGCCGACTTTCATGCGGCAGAGCATATGATCAGAGGGATGATTAAGCTTATTGAGCAGAAAAACAGTCGTTTTCT
>JBGSXH010000558.1:0-5102 GCA_041751515.1 Cyclobacteriaceae bacterium
CAGACATAATAAGGATTTTGAGGTCAGGTCTCAGCACCTGCTGAGCTTCTCTGCAAAGCGCCAATGCCAAATCGGCATGTATGCTGCGCTCATGAAACTCATCGAAAAAAACAATACCAACATTTTCCAACGCATTATCATGGTGCATCATGCGGGTGAGAATTCCTTCTGTCACTACCTCAATGCGGGTACTTTTACTGGTTTTGTTGTCGAAGCGAATACGATAACCCACCGTTTCACCAACTTTCTCATCTAGTAAAGATGCCATGCGTACCGCAATGGTTTTGGCCGCTAGCCTCCTGGGTTCGAGCATTAATATCTTCTTTCCAGCAAGCCAGGGGGCATCCAGCAAAGTCAAAGGCAGTAAAGTGCTTTTGCCGGCACCCGGAGGCGCACCGATGATGAGGGTGGTTTGCTGTTGTAAGTGAGCTTTTACATCAGGGATTATATCAACAATAGGAAGATTGGTCTGGGACGGGTCGAAGGTCAAAAGCAAAAGTATTAAAGTTGGAAATGAACACCTTACGGCTCAAAATTATAGAAAAGTATTCATAGTAACTAAGAATAATTTGTGGGTTTAAACTAAAAAAGGGAGGACGTCCTGGACGTTCTCCCTTTCAGTTGAATTCAGTACTGTTATTTATCTTCTGCCTCCTAAGATAGAAGCACCAATTTTGATACCGAGATAGCTGTTTTTCACAGTAACTTCATTACCACTAGCAGTCATACCTGTAGTAGCTGGGATAAAGTTATACTCCAAGGCCATATTGAAGTGACCAGCATCAAAACCAATTCTTGGGAAGAAACCAATTTTGTTACCTGCAGCAACAGCAGCATCACCATTGCCATTCATGTCTGTGCTCATGCCAACAGAAGCCAGCGAATACAAACCAACACCTAAACCTACCAATGGTCTGAATCCCCCAGAAGATAAGTAATACTGTCCACTCAAGGCAAATGATCCAACCCCTGCAATTTCTCCACTAGCTGACTCTTCGGACCCTTGTACACCTCTCACCATTGCTGCACTTTCCCATCGCAATCCCACGGCGATATCATCATTGATACGATAAGCAGGTTCTACATAAAATCATACGCCACCACCAGCACCTTCACCACTCGGATTTGCATAACCGAGTCCGAGTCCGATTTTGAAAGGCTTAAATTCCTGTGCATTTGCTACACCTGCAAACATCACTACTGCAACGGCAATCATCAATAATTTTTTCATGTTACTAAATTTTAGGTTATAATTAATAATGCAAGAAAGGTTGTATAACCTAAATTAACAGACTCTTAAACAATAATCTATTACACGAGTATTCCAGGCATGCAAGTATCATTTTACTATGTATGATTATGATGTTAATACCCTGGAATGCTGTACTTTACAATCAAGATTTCATTAGTAAATAATTTATAAATTAGAATTGTAGAAGATAATTTGCTAAACATTCAATAATATTCTGTTTTTTATGTAAAAATATTACGAACGTTGTGCATGTGTATATCGATTTTAGGTACTTATTATTTCGTCCTGCAAACTTCAAAAATGAATTAAATTCGCCAGATACAATTTTTAGAATACTGCAGATTAGATCTTTTGGAAAATAATAAAGCTCATTTTACCTTCACAGCTGCTAAAATATTCTTAAACAATCGGCTTAATAGAATATTTATTAACTTCGATCTTAAATAAGATTGCAACTTAAATAATACCTTAACCACCCTATGAAGAACCCAGGAGATACTCCCATTGCCCGCTATAAAAATCTAGTCGGTATAAAATTTCAACTCTACAATAGTCTTTTTACATCGCTTCCTTTTCATAAGGTTGAAAAAACCGGTGTTTTGTTATCGATGTTTCTATTGCATTTGGAGGAGGGCTTTGAAAAGCAAAAAAGCCCCGATACCATCATAACATCTTTCTTCGACCAATATACACCCTATAGGAAGGAGCAGGAAAAACAGGATTTACTGTTCAGATTCATTCAATATGCTGAGCGTCAGGTAGTTTTATTTGATGCATTAGAAGAGGCAGCGTTCGAGCAGATACGTGATACTCAGGGAGCAGGTACAATTAAGCATCTGCAATCTGAGGTGGCTTATGGGCAGAAAGCAGGCAAGCTGGTAGCAAAACTTCAGGACTTTGCAGTAAGATTGGTATTAACCGCCCATCCGACACAATTTTATCCCGGACCCGTGCTGGGCATCATCAATGACCTTTCTAAAGCGCTGCTCAATGAAAATAGTGGTGAGGTCAACTCGTACCTGCAGCAGCTGGGCATCACGCCGTTCTTTAATAAGAAAAAGCCCACGCCTTATGATGAGGCAAAAAGTTTGATCTGGTTCTTAGAGCATGTTTTCTATCATGCTGCCGGCAATATCGTCTCCGATATACAAAAATTTGCCGGCGATGAAAGTCACCATACTCACCTCATCCGTATGGGCTTCTGGCCTGGCGGCGATAGGGATGGCAATCCTTTTGTGAATGCAGATATTACCAAGAAAGTTGCCAGAGAACTAAGGGGTGCCATTATCGTCTCTTACTACAGAGATGTCAGAAAGATTAAGCGCAGACTGACTTTTAAAGGTGTAGATACTGAACTGACGAAACTGGAAAAACACTTATACAATAATATATTTGTTCCTGACCATAAAGCAGATATTTCCAAAGAAGACATACTGTCGGTACTGGAAGGAGTAAAAAACACCATTAATGAGCAGCATAATGGCCTGTTTGTATCCCATGTGGAAAATCTTATAGCTAAAGTAGAGCTTTTCGGCCTGTTTTTCGCCACCCTGGACATCAGACAGGACAGTTCTGCGCACGAAGCACTGCTTGACACTATTGCGAAAAAAACCGACACTTTACCTGATAATTTTACATCCATGGATGTAAAAGATAAAGTTGTCTTGTTGCTGGAAGCAGATACTCCGGTCGATATCGCTATTTTAGAAGATGAAACGTCGAAAGATATCATCCAGAGTATGCAGGCAATGCAGGATATTCAGGAAAGTAATGGAGAAGAAGGATGTCATCGTTATATCATCTCGCATGCCCGTAATACTGTGGATATACTGTCGGTTTATGCATTGCTTAAAATGAGCGGCTGGAAAAAAGACGCCCTTGCGGTGGATATTGTGCCATTATTTGAGTCTATTGGCGATTTAAGAGAGGCTCCGGCCGTTATGAGGGCACTTTACGAAATACCTGCGTACAAAGCGCAGCTTAAAGCCCGGAATAATTTACAAACTGTCATGCTGGGCTTTTCAGATGGTACTAAAGACGGTGGCTATTTGATGGCCAATTGGAGTATATACAAGGCTAAAGAGGAGCTAACTAAAGTTTCCAGAGAGTTTGGAATTGAGGTGATTTTCTTTGATGGCAGGGGAGGACCTCCCGCCAGAGGAGGTGGAAAAACGCATCAGTTTTATGCATCAATGGGTGAAAACATTGAGAATAAGGAGATACAACTGACGGTACAGGGGCAAACCATTTCCTCTAATTTTGGTAACATCAAATCTGCCCAATATAATATGGAGCAGCTCATGCACGCCGGTATTAGTAATGCATTATTCAAATCGGATAACAAAGTGCTTTCAACAGAAGATGAGGTTATTTTGAAGCGACTTTCTGAGGACAGTTTTGAGGCATTCACAAAGCTTAAAAATAATCCGCTATTTCTGGAGTATCTCGATATAGCCAGTCCTTTAAAATACTATGCTGAAACCAATATTGGCAGCCGGCCTTCAAAAAGGAGTACCGATAAAAAGTTAACGTTGGATGATTTGCGGGCGGTTCCTTATGTAGGTTCCTGGAGCCAGATTAAGCAAAACCTGCCTGGTTATTATGGTGTAGGTTACGCTTTGCAGAAGATGGAAGAAAACGGCGAATGGGAAAAGGCAAAGGCGCTGTACAATAACTCCCTATTCTTCAAAACTTTGATCGGCAATTGCGAAATGGCCATGTCCAAATCATTTTTCCCCCTGACAGCTTACTTTTCCGATCATCCTAAGTTTGGCGATTTGTGGAATGATTTTCATGATGAATTCCAGCGTAGTAAAAAGTATGTGCTGAAGCTCACAGGCATGAAATCTTTTATGGAGGACAAGCCCATTGACAAACTGAGTATTGATATGCGTCAACGCATCGTGCTGCCATTGGCCACCATTCAGCAATATGCGCTGATAAAGAATCGCGAGTTGGATGAAGAGGGCAAAAATGATGCAAAAGCCCTGTACGAAAAACTCATCGTACGCTGCTCATTTGGTATTATCAACGCAGAAAGAAATTCTGCATAATGCGCCAGGGAATGATAACATATTGAAGCTAAGGTGAGTTAAGTGCGAAATATTCAGTACTTATGAAAAAAATCATCTTAGCTTTAAATGTTTTTCTACTAATGTCCTTGGCCGATCATGGTTTTGCTCAGGATACAGATTCAGGTTACGATTACTTGCTCAAAGGGAAACGAGTAAGCTTTTCAATATTTGGGGGCCCAATGTTTGAGCTTTCTTCAGTAAATGATAACCTTGGCTTCTCTTCTGGTGGTGGTGGTGCCATCATGATCAATCAAACAGTATTTATTGGTGGCTATGGTATGGGGTTAAATGCATTATCAAGCCAGCAGTTTGTGGTAGACAACGTCCAATATTCCAATCTATCACTGGATTTTGGCCATGGAGGTTTCTGGATGGGTTATGTGCACGACTACCGTAAGATTGTACATTTTGCCGGAAGTGGAAAATTTGGTTGGGGAGGGATTGATCTGCAAGGCAATCAATTAGACAATTACCGGAATAATGTTCTGGTCTTTACACCGCAGATTGAGATCGAAGTCAATGTCGGTCGATGGTTTAAAGTCAATGGTGGGCTCGGTTATCGCTTTGTTAGTGGCGTTGATCAGTCTGTATTTGAATCCAATCAATTTAATAGTCCACAGGCTAGTCTAACTTTTATATTTGGTTGGTTTCGTTGATTGGTGATATGCAGGTTAAAGTCTATAATATACTTTCGGAACCTTCCTGTCATCTGGAATATGATGTACTGTATTACAATTGCAGTTTAGTGTTACCTGATGCAGCCACAAAATGATATT
>JBGSXH010000559.1:0-3076 GCA_041751515.1 Cyclobacteriaceae bacterium
GATCGTAGAGAATCATCATCTTTGGCTACCACTGAGATCAGGATGACATTCTCATTGGCCAGCGCAGGGTGATCTAAATTTAAAACTGCAAAGTTTTTATCTGTTTCTGTTGTAAGTAAAGCTTCATTGAACATATTTTTAAGGCTTACTACATATTCCTGCTGATAGCCTAGCTGAGACCAGCGCACAAATGCTTTTGTGTTTAGCACTTCGCCATTGGCAGGAATGATTGCTTTAATCGCAAAATTATTAAGTGATCTTTCAACGGCCCCTGTTACATTTAAATGCTGCTTGTAGTTATCGTGTATCTCACCATCTTCGTCGCCGGTAATTTTGCTCATCAGAAAGCTGGCATATTTGCCAACTACGCTGCTGCTGGCATTGTCTATCTTCAACATTAATTCGTTGACCGAGTACGTGCCGGCAGTCCGAAGCTCTATTGTTTTTCCGCTGTGGTGTACCAGGCCGACAAAGGAATTTTCTCCAATGACGATATGATCATCTTGTTGTAAGGAAGCACCGGTTTTTAAGCTTTTGGGTTCGCCGGTATTTTCTCTTTCTAATAATGTATTATCGCCCTTATTGGTTAGTATCTTAAATGTATATTCTTGGGCAATCGCTGCATCTGATAAGAATAAGATGCAGGCGACTATTAAGGATTTAAGTAGTTTCATGGGATTGTCGGTTGATTAAACTTCGATTGTATACCTTTTATTCATACATGGTGAGATTAGTAACCCTATTATTAGAAAATATTTTTGAATTACATGTTTTTATTACATCTAAAAGTAATTCACAATTATTGCGCATTTTCTGCATAAAGGTCATCCTTAGACTCTTGCATCCCATGAATTTTTTTCAGACGCTTCCAACCTTTCTGTGAAAATAAATTTTTAATAACACCAAAATATGCTTCAAGTGAATCACCAGAAAGTAAGATGGCAATTATACCTACAGTTAAGTTGAGCTTATAATCAAACAGATAAAATACAGCGACAATAAGACCGAATAAAATTATTACTTCTACCACTTGAATGATTTTAGTAAGGCCATCATACCATCGGGGTAATCTTTGATAGATAATGCAGAAGAAAAAAACATTAACAAAACATAGGAGAACTGCTGCTATGATGGTCGTTAGCGAACCCATCTCCTCAATAAACTTACCTTTAAGTATCATTGAGACTATATTAGCATGAACTACCACCCCAAACATATCGGGGTTTGCCTTGCCTGCATAGTCCATATTCATAGGGGTGTAGAACTTATCCTGCCATGATTTGTCATTGAAATTGCTCCCCATATAACCCATGATAATGATCTTATTTTCAATCATTTCAGGAACAAAGTTTTCATTTAGTACATCTTCAACATCCAGTGCACTGAACATATGAGCAAAATCTCCTTCCTCGTACAAAACATTCCCTCTGAAATTTATGATTTCGTAATTGTTTTCTCTCTTTAAAAACTTTGCAGCTTTGTCAGGTGCATATAGCTGACAAATTTTCACTGCGAGGGCATGCTGCTCACCATACAAAGTACGCTCCTTAGGGGAAAACGTCCGACAAGTCTTGAACTGCTCCTGCTCTTCAGCTTCCGTGATAAAATTGGCATAAGCATTATGTGCATACTGGTTGAAAATAGGATGTGATGTTTCTACATTCTCAAAAGTGTCGTTGTCATTATTGTATCCTGAAATTTTTGAAGCAAGTATTAAATTGTTTGTTGCTGCAAATGAAGCCGCCAGCAGACTGTCATGCTTAGTGTTGAGTTCATTTCTAAAAAAGACATCTATAGCCAGCACTTTAGGCTTATATTTATTAAGGATATCTATTTGCCTTGCAATCTGAGCTCTATTCAGATGCCCAATATTCACCAATACAATATCTGTTTCTGCCCCTGGATGCTCCCGAAGCCTTGAAAACACCATATCGGTAATTTCCATATCGCCAATGGCTTCTCCAATGGGGTCTAGTACATCCAGTTTATCAAAAACCTTCATTGCCAGAAACATGAGGAAAAAGACAAATGCTGTACCTAAGATTGTATCAAGCCAGAATTTTTTAGTCATCTTTTGCTATTGAAAAGTATATATTTTGGAAATGGTGGTTACAATTGCTGCCATTTACAGGATATATAGCCTAACTGGTACATTTGTAACCATCATCGTCAAATTGTTAACAGTTATACTTGAGCCTGACTGCAAAATTAAAGTTTGGAAGTCGTATGCTATAGCAGGCATTTTTTAAACAGCAGGGCTTTTCTATTTAACAATAGCGAAATACTACTACATCTTAAATTTGAATGAGTCACATTTTAAGAGAAAAATATATATCATTATCAATTCTCCTTTTGGGGGTGTTGCTGTCTTCGACTGTAACGGCCCAAAATGCTGTTGGCATTGGTACAGCGCATCCCAACAGCAATGCTGTTCTTGATCTTACTGCCCCGAATAACAATCAGGGGTTGCTCGTACCCAGGTTGAATACCAACCAAAGAACAGCCACTACCTTTACCAGCAAATTAGGAGTAATAGATAATGGTTTGCTTGTTTTTGATTCTGATCAGGGAAAATTCTACTATTGGCTGAATAATAATTGGATTGAAGGATTGGGAGTTCAGCAGGAAACTTACCCTACCGCAGTATGGAGTTCGGGTATTGGTTTAGCAGATAACGGTAAAGGGGCGGATGGCGATTTTTATATTGACGAAAATACCGGATTTATCTATAGAAAAGCTGCTGGCTTGTACAAGGCCCTAGCCACGGTCCCACCCCCACAGGACTTAACTGCAACGTTAGAAGACAATCAAATTTTTCTGGAAATCTCTGGTGGAGAAGGTGTTGCCTTCGCATTGGATGATGCTGATGCTGACCCCACCAACGAGCTCATCACCGCATTAGACTTTAGCGGTAACACTTTGACCATTACGGAAGGTGGTGCAGTACATTCGCTGGACCTTAGTATTTTAAATTCTGATCAAATAATTAGCAGCGAAAAAACAGAAAATGACATCACGTTAACTATTGAACGAGGCAATTCCATCACCTTTAATATCGATGATGCAGATGCAGATC
>JBGSXH010000560.1:0-2159 GCA_041751515.1 Cyclobacteriaceae bacterium
GCTAAAAATAAGGCTGTAAGTCCCAAATTATACCATGTGTATGCAGAACACATAAGCCAGAAAACCAGTCTTAAAGGGGCTATACAAAAACGACGCTGTATAATGCTGGCTGATGGTTACTACGAATGGAAAAATGTTGGAAAGAAAAGACAAGTTCCATACAGAGTGGCTTTAAGCAATGGTCAGCCTTTTGCTATTGCAGCGATATGGGAGGAATATGAAGATGAAAACGATGAGATGGTGCACACCTGCAGTATGATTACCGTGCCTGCGAACCCGGCCTTGCGTACTATTGCCGATCGTATGCCTGCCATTTTACAACCGGAAGCTGAAGCACTTTGGCTTAACAATACCACACCTGAAAATGAACTGCTTGCAGTCTTAAATGCTTATCCCTCAGAAAAGATGCAGTTTCATACAATTTCTCCAAAAGTGAATGATATTCAAAAAAACAGTGTTGACTTGCTGAAACATGCGCCTGCTGCCGATCAGTTTGGCAACTACACACTTTTTAGTTAATCTTAAGCGGATTTTTTTTCGTATTTATTATCATTTATTTATTACAATCATATCAAAGATTGTGATTTCAGTGGTATATTGACTGATATTTAATTTACTAAAACTTTGCGATATAAGTTCCTGTCCCTTTTGAGTCTTTCTTTACTCACTACATTATTATGTGGCTGCGATGACTTTTTGGTGGCTCCTGAAACTTGTGAGAATACTTATTATTATTTCGCTGAAGACAAATCGATCCACCATATAAAGCCTTCCAACAAGGAGCTTTTAATCACCTTTGATACGGATAAGATCTCTTATGAGGAAACTGTAAAGATACTGGAAAGCTATCCTATGGTCAGGCAGGCCACTATTGCGGCGAGTGCAGACAATTTTAACCCTTCGCTCATTGAGATCAACCAACCCCTGAGCTGTCAGCAACTGTCCTCTCTTGTGGAGAACCTTCGGGAACATGATTATATTAGTGAAGCAGCACCTGTTTTTTATGAACAGGCTGACAAGGAACAGCAAACCATGATGCCGCTGACTCAGGATTTTTATGTTAAGATAAAAGAAGGTTTTGATTGCAACAGTATCGAGACCCTTTGCAAGCAAACTAACTCTACTATTCAGGAAGAGGAGGATAATCACTTTACCATCAGGTCTAATACTGCATCCGCTATGGGTGCCATTGACATGGCCAACTACTTTTCTACCCAGGAATGCGTTGAATGGGCCAAACCAAAATTTGCCTCATTTACATTGGATTAAGCATTCCATCCTTGTTCATCTAAGCTTGCTTTCAAATTTAAAACCGATTGGTACCATTTGCGGTTTTGCCCCAAAAGCTTCAACAGCTATACTAGTTTAAAAACTTTATAATTGCTTTATTTGTAGAAACCTCTGAGTTTCCTTATGATGCATAACAGTAAAATTACGGGCCTAGGCCACTATGTTCCTGAGCGTATTGTTACCAATCAGGATCTTGAAAAAATTATGGACACCAGTGATGCCTGGATTCGCGAGCGAACCGGCATTGAAGCACGCCGTTATTTCAATCCCGAAATCGATACCGTGGCCAATATGTCGGCGAAAGCTGCCAGGATGGCTGCCGAAAGAGCGGGAATTAAAATAGAAGAAATTGACTTTATCGTATTAGCCACTATTACCCCCGATTACTTTTTCCCGGGTTCCGGCGTTTTATTGCAGCGCGAGCTTGGCCTGGAAGGGATTGGTGCTTTGGACATAAGAAATGCATGTTCAGGCTTCATTTATGCACTTTCAGTTGCCGAGCAGTTCATTAAGACAGGAGTATACAAGAACATTTTAGTCGTTGGCGCCGAAATCCAAAGCTCTGCGATGGATATGAGTACACGGGGAAGAAATGTCTCCGTCATTTTTGGTGATGGTGCGGGTGCTGCAATCTTAAGCCGCTCAGACAAACAAAGTCTCCTGAGTACTCATTTGCATGCCGACGGCAAACATGCTGAAGAACTCTATATCAGAGATCCGGGTAGTAGCAGAAAAACCAGACTGAGTCCGGATATTATTGATGAAGATGGCTTCAGAGCGCATATGAATGGCAATATGGTATTTAAACATGCCGTTGTTCGATTTCAGGAAGTGATAGAGGAAGCATTGCAGCATAACAACCTGAAAAC
>JBGSXH010000561.1:0-5411 GCA_041751515.1 Cyclobacteriaceae bacterium
TGGCTGCCACTACTTCGGCAATCATCTCAGTCACATTATTACCAATCATATGCGCGCCCAGCCATTCGCCGTATTTCGCATCAAAAATAACTTTTACAAAACCTTCCTTGGCACCTGCCGCACTGGCTTTACCAGAAGCAGAGAAAGGAAATTTACCTACTTTAATATCATAACCTGCATCTTTGGCTGCCTGTTCCGTCAAACCTACAGAGGCGATTTCCGGAGAACAATAAGTACAACCCGGCAAATTGCCATAATCCAATGGTTCAGGGTTTTCACCAGCGATCTTTTCTACGCAAATGATACCTTCAGCCGAAGCAACGTGTGCCAACCAAGGACCTTTAATGACGTCACCGATGGCGTAAACACCTTCAACATTGGTTTTATAATATTCGTCTGTAACAATTCTGCCTTTATCGGTTTTAATACCGGTTTCTTCTAAGCCAATATTTTCAATATTCGCAGCCACACCAACAGCAGAAAGCACCACATCCACCTCCAGCGTTTCTTCGCCTTTCTTGGTTTTTACTGTGACCTTGCATTTTTTACCTTTAGTATCCACATTGGTGACTTCCGAAGAGGTCATCACCTTGATGCCTGATTTTTTAAAGCTTTTCTCCAGTTGCTTTGAAACTTCTACATCTTCCACCGGCACCAGGTTTGGTAGATATTCTACAACCGTCACTTCAGTCCCGATAGCATTATAGAAATACGCAAACTCAACGCCAATGGCTCCTGAGCCTACAACCACGAGTGATTTCGGTTGCTTGTCAAGCGTCATGGCTTTTCTGTACCCAATGATTTTTTCATTATCAATTGGCAGGTTAGGCAGCTCCTTAGCGCGCGCTCCCGTGGCGATGATGATACTTTCGGCAGTATATTCGGTTTCTTTGCCTTTATCGTCTTTAACGGAAATCTTTTTACTGCCTTTTACTTTACCATGTCCGACGATATGGTCAATCTTATTTTTCTTAAAGAGAAATTGTATCCCTTTGCTCATGCCACCAGCGACTTCACGACTGCGCTTTACCATGTCGTCAAATTTTGCCGTAGCATCCTTTACGCTAATGCCATAATCTTCAGCATGTTTAATATATTCAAAAACCTGAGCACTCTTGAGCAGCGCCTTGGTTGGAATACAGCCCCAATTAAGGCAAATACCACCCAATTCTGCGCGTTCTACTACAGCAACTTTTTTACCAAGCTGGGAAGCACGAATAGCGGCAACATACCCTCCAGGGCCACTGCCAATTACTATGACGTCATACTTTGCAGACATATATTCTTGTTTAATATTTTAGATTATTTACCGACTACTCCTCTCAATTTTCTGAAAGAAACAATCCGATCTGGTGTAATCCACCACAATCCCTGCAAATTTAACCCATTTGCCTTTAGAAAAAAATCCTGTCAGTGGAAACTCATTTTTTCAAATAAATGATTCAAATAGGGATATATACCAGAATCCCGGATATTTCTTTATTTTTGGCCAGGAATATTAAAGTTCAATTATGTATAAACGACCTGTCGCAGCTTAAGAAAATAATCAAAAACAAATTTTGAGATTTTCTGAGCAGAAACAAGTCATTTTTAAATCGAAATAAAAATGAAATTATTAGCGGACAAGACAGCATTGGTTACCGGAGCCTCCAAAGGAATTGGCAGGGCAATCGCACTAAAGTATGCTGCCCAGGGGGCCAATGTGGCATTCACCTACTTATCTAGCATCGAAAAAGGTGAAGCGCTGGAAAAAGAACTGGAAGCGATGGGTGTCAAAGCCAAAGGTTATCGCTCTGACGCCTCTGAATTTGGGGCGGCAGAAGACCTTATCAACAGTGTAGTAAGTGATTTCGGCAGTTTGGACATTCTGGTCAATAATGCAGGTATCACCAAAGACAATCTGCTCATGCGGATGAACGAAGCCATGTGGGATGATGTCATTAACGTTAACCTCAAGTCCGTATTCAATACGGTGAAAGCGGCAACCCGCACATTCATGAAGCAGAAGAATGGAGTGATCATCAACATGACTTCAGTGGTGGGCATTAAAGGCAACGCAGGGCAGTCCAACTATGCTGCCTCCAAATCTGGTATTATTGGCTTCACAAAATCGGTTGCGCTTGAACTGGGCTCCAGAAATATCCGTTGCAATGCCATAGCACCTGGTTTTATTGAAACAGAGATGACTGATAAACTGGATGAAAAAACAGTGCAGTCATGGAGGGATGCTATTCCGCTAAAAAGAGGTGGCACACCGGAGGACGTAGCTGATACTGCTGTATTCCTTGCTTCTGACATGGCCCTTTACATTACCGGACAGGTCATTCAGGTGGATGGTGGTATGCTCACCTAAGCAGCGCTTTGATGTTAACAGGCACCGACCATTTTCCCCGGTGCCTTTATTCCAACTCATTTGTGGCAATATCCGGTCGAACTTTAAAGTTGATAGTACAGATAGAATATTCGACAATTTATGCAGCAAAACACCCTCTTGTTAGATAGTTCGCCCTGGCTAATATTGCTATGCATTGCTTTTGGTCTCGCCTATGGTTTTTTGCTGTACAGCGGTAAACATCCTTGGAGCAAGTCCACTAATATTGCACTTTTAGGTCTACGTTCACTGCTTATTGCTGTAATCGCATTTCTTCTACTGGAACCAATATTTAAAAATACCAGCAACAGCCGCATTCAACCCAATATAGTTTTCGCTATTGACAACTCCCAATCGGTTAAGGCTGCATCCGATAGTGTGATGCTCGGTAATTTGCTCAGTGACATCCAAAACATGGCATCGGAACTGGAAAGTAATGGTTACCGGGTACATTTTGCCTCTTTGGATAGCAGCAGGGCAAATTTATCAGCGTTCCATTTTGACAAAGCAAGTACTCCCCTGCACCGTACATTGCAAGGGCTGGATGAAGATTTTTATCGCAGAAATCTTTCCGGCGTTGTGCTGGTATCTGACGGTATTGTCAACAGAGGGATGTCGCCTATATATGGACAATATAGCTTTCCTGTACACACCGTCGGCCTTGGCGATACTGCTACGCGGAAAGATATCGTGCTGCAGCAGCTTAATTATAATAAGCTGGCCTATGAAGGCAATAATTTCCCGCTCATCGCTGAAATAAGCCAGGAAGGATTTGCAGGGCAGGAGGTGAATGTAGCCGTTATTCATCAAGGCCGCAGCGTTGCTGCGAAAAGCATTACACTGCCCGAGGACAATACCATGGTCGCTGTCAATTTTGAATTGGAGGCCAGGGCAGCAGGGTGGCAGCAATATGAAGTAAGGGTGCAGGTTTTAGAAGAAGAGTTTACTTCAGAAAATAACAGCCGCACCGCATACATTGAAATTGCAGAAGGCAAAGAAAAAGTACTGCTGATTGCCGCCGCCCCGCACCCCGATATAAAAGCGATTCGCAGCGCTATCGAAAGCAGCAATACCATGGCGCTAGAGGTTTATATACCGGGTTTACAAGAGCCGGAAAGCGAGGAACATGCTTTGGTAATACTGCACGGCCTTCCTGATGCTTACCAAACGCAGCTCTCCGCCTTCGACAAATATCTTAGCGGCCGCCCGAGATTATTTATTGTAAATCAAAACACCAATATTTCGGCCTTTAACAGCCAAAACAACATTTTGACCGTCCAGCTACGACAGCAGAAAAAAGACATGGTCTTCCCGGGCTTTAATCAGGATTTCCGGCTATTTGGCATCGACGAGTCGCTGACAGGACGTCTTCCCAGGTTGAGCCCCGTTGCTGTGCCTTTTGCTAATTACAACATCAAAGGCAATGCTGTACCCCTGTTGCGACAAAGAGTAGGCAATATCACTACTGACAAACCACTATGGGTGCTCGAACAATCCGGGGAGCAGAAGACCGGTGTTATTGTGGCTGAAGGCTTATGGCAATGGCGTCTGCAGGAAAATGCTAAGTTCGAATCGCAGGAAGCTTTTAACCAGCTCATCCTAAAAACAGTCCGTTTTTTAAGCAACACAGATGATAAATCCCGGTTCATCGTCACGCCATTGCAGCGGGAGATTAATTCTCAGGAACAGCTCGTTCTGCAGACAGAAGTGTACAATGAGATTTACGAACCGCTGTATGGGCAAGACGTACAACTGACCCTTCAACATGAAGATGGTGAGCTAAAAAACTATAACTATCGTCATACTCAGGTGCAGAGACGCTTTAGCATCGATAACCTCAGGCCAGGCAGCTATACTTTCACTGCTACCACCACCCTTGGTGGACAATCTTTAAGCAGTCAGGGACAGTTTTCTGTGCAGGAACTGATGCTCGAAATGCTGGATCTCAAAGCAAATCACAACTTACTAAGACAAATTGCAACACAGCAAAAAGGCAATTTCTACTTGCCGGAGGAACTTCAGCAATTGCAAGATGATTTGCTCAATCAGAATACACCGGATGTGCTGCATAGCAGCGAAAGCTTCAGACCTCTTGTCAACGCGCCGCTGTTATTTGTGCTGATCATGATCGCGATTGGAACGGAATGGTTTTTTAGAAAATATTTAGGTAAGTATTGAGCTGGTTTATATAGGATGAGCCCACCTAGCTTCGTAGCAAAGCAGTTTCATAGAAGAGATAAAGAAGAGGCTGTGGCACTGTCATCATTTACGGACTATCTGCTTTTCCCATTGAGAAAATATAAATATCAAAGCGCGGACTCCGGCACCGACCACCATAAAAAAAGAGGATTGCCAAAATTTGACAATCCTCTTTTCAATTATAAGCAGGCATGATTAACTATCTTCCTGCTCCTTTTTTACTTTTTTCTTTTTAATAGTGATTTTCAGCTCTTCAGCCTCATCAACATAATCGGCCAACAATATATCGCCTTCATTGACGACACCTTTCAAAATTTCCTCTGCGACAGCATCTTCGAGGTAGCGTTGAATGGCCCGGTTCAATGGTCTCGCACCATATTGCGGATCAAATCCTTTTTCAGCCAGGAAGTCCTTGGCCTTAGTGGTCAATTCAACATCGTAACCTAAAGCGGTGATTCTGCTAAACAGTTTACGTAAAGTAATATCAATTATCTTATGAATATCTTCACGCTTAAGCGAATTGAAGACAATTACGTCATCCAATCTGTTCAGAAATTCCGGACTAAATGCTTTACGCAAGGCATTTTGAATCGTAGACTTCATGATCTCGTCCTGATTGTCAGACTTGGAAGCCGTAGAGAAACCTATACCTGATCCAAAATCTTTCAAATCTCTGACTCCAATGTTGGAAGTCATGATAATGATCGTGTTTCTGAAGTCGACCCTTCTACCAAGCCCATCAGTAAGAATACCATCATCCAGCACCTGCAATAACAAGTTAAATACATCTGGATGTGCTTTTTCAATCTCATCGAGTAGTACAACACTGTAAGGCTTACGG
>JBGSXH010000562.1:0-2601 GCA_041751515.1 Cyclobacteriaceae bacterium
AAGGTTATCAGTAGGGTTTGCACCCGAAATAACTACTTCATCAAGCTCTGTCACAGATTCAAAAAGATAAGTGTCTAGAATCAGATCATCGAAGAGTCGTATGGTTCTGGTTTCGGTAACCATTCCGACAGACTTAAATTGTATGCTGTATACACCAGTGGGTAGCTCCATACTAAAATAGCCATTACCGCTTGAGACGGTTGCACTATTGGCATTGTTAATGGCCATGATATTAGCACCAGGAATGGGATCGTTAAGCTGCCCATCTAAGACACGACCTGAAAAAGTGTAGGTGCTAATAGTTTCTCCATCTTCTAAATTGTCTGATGGATTAGGTGCTGGATGTATATAATAGTAATTCCCATACAGTTTTGAAAATGTAAATGGTGTTTCCTGCAAAGTGCGTGTAAGCAAGGAATCCAAAGATAGTGGAACGGCAGTTTGGATAGTGGATAAGCTGTCCACCCATGCAGCGTCATAGAAGAATTGCACATCGTAATTTTCCTGAATACTTTGTAATGTGCTTGTGAATTCTTGCGCGTTAAAATCTTCTTTAATCAAAATGTCATCATTTTGCTGTGCAAAACTTAAAGAAGCTACGCAAGAAAGTAAAAAGCACAAATATGACAACTTCATCTAATGGCAATAATTAATTAATATTTAAAACTATTCAGTTAAAAAATAAATAGTAGAGCAAAAAAAAAGGCTGGCAATTGGCGCCAGCCTTTTAAGTTTTTATATGATTACCAACCTGGATTTTGCTGTTGTGCCAGTACTGGGTTTAGCGCTAATTCTTCTGAAGGAATAGGCCATACGAATCGACGATCAGTAAATGGTAAAGCATCATAATTTAAAGGAAGCTCAGGCTGACCTTCTAAATCATACACATCAAATGTAGCATCACCATAGGCCATTTTTCCAGGTATTCCGTCAGGACCATAAGGAGAAGGCGCTAAGCGATGAACATCTTTCCAGCGTAAACCTTCACCGAGGAACTCAATTCTACGTTCCATAAGAATGGCTTCAATGAATTCATCTACACCGCCAAAAGAAGCAGTAGTAAATTGATCTGCCTCGTTAGTCACTGCTCTGTTACGAACAGCATTCAAATATGCAAGGCTCTGATCATTCAGCCCCTGACCACCTCTTGCCGCAGCTTCGGCCATGTTTAATAGTACTTCAGCATATCGAATGATAGGCGCATTGTCAGATCTATTGACATAGTCGGTGTACTTCAAAGTATAGTAAGCACGACCATCATCAGTCAATAGTTCAGTTCTGCGAAGATCATCTGCTAACCAATTCTGATTATTAAAAATGATTGGGCTGATAGCAATCAAACCACGACCACCTTCTGAAGACGCTCCCGCCATAGCAGCCAAAGCTCCATTAGGTCCAGGGTTGTCTGCTGCATTATTGTCAATAGAGAAAATTGACTCAGGACCATCGTTATTTGCAAAAGGACCAGTTACGTCATCAGACAAGGCTGCATTGCCGATTGTGCTGCTGAATGGTGCTACAGTTCCTGAAGCGATCTTAGCACCTTCTGCTAACACATTGTCCCAGTCTTCCATGTGCAGATATACTCTGGTTTTTAATGCTACAGCAGCTTCTTTCGTTGCACGGGTAGTATTTTGGAAACCAGCTCTTGTTTCAGGAAGGTTCGCTTCCGCAAAATTGAGGTCCTCAATGATAAAAGCATAAGTTTCTGCAATAGAACTTCTGCCAATTTCCCTTGCTGCCTCTACCCTATCCGGAGCGTTAATAGCGAAATCCCTGAGTGGGGCACCCATACGGCTTGGATCCTGAGAATAAGGCGAAGAGAAATGCACCAAAAGCTCATGATATGCTAATGCTCTTAGCGTCCTGGCTTCTCCAATGTACTCATTGGCTACAGCAGCCTCAACAACACCATTTTCTAGGGCAGTTTCTACTACTTCTATTGCCACATTAGCCTGATTAATTAACGCAAAGAGATTATTCCACATTTCTACATTGTTCAATGTAGTCGGTGTAATAATGTTGTTGAACGTATTCGCAAAGAAAAGCGCTACGTTCAACATGTCCTCAGCTCGCATATCACCTTGTTGAATAGAGGCTGCACCAAAAGGATAGCCCCTGTTTGCAGCAAAGCTACTATTATAAAAGCCACTTTGCGCAGCATCATACATACCAATAATACTCAACTCTACGTACTCAGGAGTTGATGCTGCTACCCCTTCGCCAACAGCCGCATCTGGCTGAAGATCCGTCACATCGCAGGCGGCAAAGCCCAGCATAGATGCCAGCGCAACTCCACCTAATATTTTATTCAATTTATTATTCGTTATCATATAGTTTTAATTAAAAGCCAACATTTAAACCAACAGTAAACGTTCTGAAGATCGGACTAACACCCTGGTCAATACCGAATCTTGTGTTTGAAGCGGCACCACTTGCGTTAATGCTCAATTCAGGGTCAAGTCCGGAATAACCAGTTAAAATGAATGGATTTTGTGCCTGAGCAAATACTCTTAAAGAGCGGATATTACCACCGGCAAAGTTGTTTAAATTGACCTGAGGTACTCTATAGCCTAATACAATGTTTTGTACTCTTAGGAA
>JBGSXH010000563.1:0-1902 GCA_041751515.1 Cyclobacteriaceae bacterium
TGTTAGTTTTCGGGGGTATGATGTTGCATTTTATCCGCTTAAAAATCCTGGATGCTATAAGCTGCTGTGGAAATATGTCGATAGGGTGCATACCATTTCAGATGACCTGTATTCTCTGGCATTAAAGTTGGGACTTTCAGCAGATGTTGAGAAGCAGAAAATTACCCCGGCCATTAACGTAGAGAATTTTATTAATAACGGTACTACAAAAGAAATTGGTGATACTATTAATATAGCGACAGTAGGTCGGCTACATTGGAAGAAGGGCATAGATTATATGCTGGATGCCCTTGCAATTCTCCATAAAACAGGTATTGACTTTCGTTACACTATCATAGGAGAGGGCGACATGGACCGGTATACTTTTGCGGCTCACCAATTAGGAATATCGGAGAAAGTATACTTTGTAGGTAAGAAGAATCACCCTGAAGTAGCTCAGATTCTGAAAGAAACGGATTTGTATCTGCAATGCAGTGTGCAGGAAGGTTTTTGCAATGCGGTACTTGAGGCGCAGGCTGCGGGTTTGTTATGTATTGTCAGCAACGCAGAAGGACTGCCTGAAAATGTATTGCATGAAAAAACTGGCTGGGTAGTTCCCAAGAGAAATGCCTCGGCAATTGCCAATGCTATTCAGCATATTTTAGTACTCGATACAAAGCAAAAAAATAGTATTCGTCTTGAAGCAAGTCAACGAGTCCAACGAGAGTTTAACGTTCCGCAGCAGATAGATAAATTTATTGAATTTTATAAGTAGTATGATGTTTTTTCAATTTTTAGAGAATGTACTTCCAACCTGGTATTTTAACCTTTATCCTAAAAAAGGAAGTACTCCATACCTGGTAGATTATAGAAAACTTCCTGAGGATGAAAAAGCTTTGATACTTCTGGATAATAGCTTTGATTCTGAGGATGCTAAGTTATTAGATGCCGCGTTTCAAGCCTGGCACAAAGGTATCATTCACAAAGATCAACGATATTCATTATTGGTTCAACCGTCCAATATTAGTATTCAAGACAACTATAGGTTTGTTCGAAAATACTTTCATAGTTTCAGAATAATGTATTGCTTAATCGGAAGGTTAGGTGCACTACAAAATCCAGTCACTGACTTGCTGGCATTTTGGTCAACCCGAAGTGTAAAGCGCGTTAAGCTAAGTGATAAGCATCACCTGCATCGTGATTACCATACTTATAACTCTGAGTTATTGTTGGAACAGCCTCTTGTTAGTATCATCATACCCACGCTCATGCGGTATCAATACTTAAAAGATGTTATGGAAGATCTTGCTGCACAAGATTATCAAAACTTTGAAATTATTGTTGTAGATCAGACAGATAGTCCAGACAAAGCGTTTTATGATCAATTCAATAAAACGAATAACAATATTATTTTTCAGGATGGCAAGGGACAATGGCTATCAAGAAATGAAGCTATTCGACAGGCAAAAGGCGATTTGTTATTGTTTTTCGATGATGATTCCCGAGTCGATCCCAATTGGATAACCGAACATATCAAAGGTTTGGACTACTTTAATGTCGATATTTCTGCCGGGGTTAGTATTTCGAAAACTGGGGGACAAGTGCCTGAGAGTTACCAGTATTTTCGCTGGGCAGACCAGTTTGATAGTGGTAATGCGCTTGTAAAACGCTCCGTTTTTGAAAAAATAGGTATGTTTGACCGGCAATTTGATAAAATGCGTATGGGAGATGGAGAATTTGGACTCCGTGCTTATTTGAATGGTTTTACAAGTATCTCTCATCCATATGCCAAAAGACTTCATTTAAAGGTAGATTCTGGTGGCCTTCGACATATGGGTTCCTGGGATGCTTTCAGGACGGCAAAATTATTATCTCCAAAGCCTATTCCTAGTGTATTGTATTTATATCGAAAATACTTTCCAA
>JBGSXH010000564.1:0-2145 GCA_041751515.1 Cyclobacteriaceae bacterium
GCTTACCCGTTCTTTTTTCAAGTTGGTTTCCCAGAAAGGAAGAGAATCCTATTTGCCAAATATTGCAAGAGAATTTCACAAGCAATATAACCAACACATGGGAATACAGCTGGCCGAAGTGACCACGACATTTCCAATAGACAATGCATTAAGAACTGAATTCAAAACCATTGTCAAAGAGATATCGGGAAAAGAGAATGTAGAACTCAAGGAGAAGATCAACGCAAATCTCATCGGTGGATTTGTCCTAAAGATCGACGATAAGCAACTGGATGAATCCATCAGTAGTCAACTTAGAAAACTGAAGTTGGATTTTACGCAAAATCTCTACGAGAAAAAATATTAATTGAACATAGTAACTACTATATAATCCAATATAATAATGGCAGATGTAAGACCTGATGAAGTTTCCGCAATCTTGAAAGAACAACTTTCTGGTGCGAGAACTCATGCTGAACTGGAAGAAGTGGGTACCGTCCTACAAGTAGGTGATGGTGTTGCCCGCATCTATGGACTTTCTAAGGCGCAGGCCGGTGAATTAATAGAATTTGAGAGTGGCATGAAAGCCATGGTCTTGAATTTGGAAGAAGACAATGTGGGTGCGGTATTGTTTGGTGACTCGAAAACTGTAATAGAAGGGGATGTCGTCAAGAGAACCCGCCAAATTGCCTCCCTGAAAGTAGGCGAAGGGATGCTCGGTCGTGTAGTAGATACCTTGGGTATTCCAATTGACGGCAAAGGACCTCTTTTGGGAGAATTGTATGAAATGCCTTTGGAAAGAAAGGCTCCCGGCGTAATCTACCGTCAGCCTGTAAATGAACCCCTTCAGACTGGTATTAAGTCTATCGATGCCATGATTCCTATCGGTAGAGGACAGCGTGAATTGATCATTGGCGATCGTCAGACAGGGAAAACAGCCGTCGCTATCGATACGATCTTGAACCAAAAGGAATTTTATGAGAGGGGCGAGCCCGTATTCTGTATCTATGTAGCTATTGGACAAAAAGCTTCTACAGTGGCCAACGTTGTCGCTGCTTTCGAAAAAGGCGGCGCTTTACCATATACTGTTATCGTCTGTGCGTCTGCAGCTGATCCTGCTCCTATGCAGTTCTTTGCTCCGTTTACTGGTGCGGCTATCGGGGAATTTTTTCGGGATACTGGAAGACCCGCGTTGGTTGTTTATGATGACCTTTCCAAGCAGGCTGTTGCCTATCGGGAAGTGTCTCTTTTATTAAGAAGACCTCCAGGACGTGAAGCTTATCCGGGTGACGTTTTTTACCTTCACTCCAGATTATTGGAAAGAGCAGCAAAGATCAATGCTTCTGACGATATTGCAAGACAGATGAATGATTTGCCAGAATCAATAAGACATTTGGTGAAGGGTGGCGGATCTCTGACTGCTCTGCCCATTATTGAGACACAGGCTGGGGACGTTTCTGCGTATATCCCGACAAACGTAATCTCGATTACGGATGGGCAAATATTTTTGGAAACAAACCTTTTCAATGCGGGTATTCGCCCTGCGATCAACGTGGGTATTTCCGTTTCCCGAGTAGGTGGCAATGCTCAGATAAAAGCTATGAAAAAGGTGGCTGGAACACTGAAATTGGATCAGGCTCAATTCAGGGAATTGGAGGCTTTTTCCAAATTTGGATCTGATCTTGACCCGACAACCAAGCGTACCATTGAGCGTGGAAGAAGAAACCAAGAGATTCTAAAGCAGAAGCAATATTCACCAGTACCTGTTGAATTGCAAGTAGCTATCATCTACCTGTCTACAAAAGGGTTTTTGGACAAAATCCCGGTGGAAAGTGTAAAAGAATTTGAAAGTGACTTCTATAACCTAGTAAACGCACAGTATCAAGAGGCCCTTACAGCGATAAAAAAAGGAGATTTGGATACAGCGGGTGAATTATTGAAAAAGGCTGTTAACGAGCTGGCTCCTAAATACGCCAAGGTATAATATACCTGTTTCAGGCATTTGGGAGTAATAAAACGCATAGCAGTATAACATGGCGAATCTTAAGGAAGTAAAAGAACGAATAAATTCAGTCAGCTCAACGCAGCAGATCACTAAGGCCATGAAAATGGTCGCTGCTGCCAAATTGAGAAGGGCCCAAGAGAAAATTGTGCAGATGAGGCCTT
>JBGSXH010000565.1:0-2141 GCA_041751515.1 Cyclobacteriaceae bacterium
TAAAGTATTTTTCCTCCCCGGTTTTCTCCCAAACCTTCAAATGCGCAGACATCATTAATCCATGGGTGTATTCCCATTTTGGTTTTTCCTGAAAGTCGATGGTCCAGCCTTCCGGATTACGCTCAATATCGGCTTCTGCCATCCGTACTGCCATAGCTACCGGATCTGAGTTCTTGTCTCCAGTGGCAGTGTCCGACTCATTGTGAGCGGAATTTCCCTGTGTACAGGCAATGAAACATGGCATTATAACATATAGTAAGTGCTTCATTATTATTTATTTTGGATATCAATATCATTAAAATCCTATGCTGTAAAACAGCTAAACGCAACTAAAAAAAGCATAGGTTTTATCAAAAATTCATCATTGTTATAAAATGATTACCTCAGCATAGCCATTAGAAATAACCTTCATTTTGTGTAAACTCGCTTTTATTTTCAACTATATCTAACTGAGATTGCGGAATGGGTCGCACAGTATGGAAAGGCATAATGTTTGGAGCCGCATCAGGATTGTACATTTGTACGCGTTCTATCAGTTTTCCAGTTCTTTTCAGATCAAACCATCGATGCTGCTCACCTGCAAATTCTCTGGCGCGTTCATCTAAAATAAGGTCTATTGTCAGCTCAGAAGAAGCCACTGTCATTGCATCTTCACTGCCAGGATAAGCCGCTCTGCGACGAACTTCGTTAAAATAGTTTGTAGCGATGTCCATATTACCCTGGTTCATTTCTGCTTCGGCGACGACCATATACATCTCTGCCAATCTGATAACCCAACCATCACGCTGTCCTTGCATCATAGAGATGGTAGGTCGTGAAGGATCCAAAAACTTTTTTAAGGACATGAAGCGGTCCCGCACCACTGGAGCATCGTTGGCATTATACGTTCTAGTACGATCAATTACCTCATAATTTCTCGCATCTTTATCTGCAGGTGATAGGGCGTATTTAGTAGCGAATATGGCAGTATCTCCTTCAGCGTATGTTACCTCCTTGGTACTACCATCAGACAAATTCAAATTATAAGTGCCCGGATTATTAGAGTCCCATACGGTTTGAAAAGTAGTATTGAACCTGGTATCAATGGTTTCATCAAACAGGTCTAACAGATGTGCAGTAGGCATGAAACGTGCAAACGGACGACCGTATTCGATATCTCGCAGCATTCCAGGCAGTTGGTCGTAAGTCATAAGAAAGAACAAGTGAGAATTATTGCCACCGTCTCTTAACAAAATATTACCAGTAGGATACATATTCAGATCCGGATGTTCCAGTTCAAGATTTAGCACCTGGTCGGAAGTAAAGTTTACAAACCATACAATTTCATTGTTTCTGATATTGTTGATATCCCATAAATCCTCATAACTAGGCACCAGGCTATAACTATAATTTTCAATAACATTTCTTGCCAGTCTTGCTGCCTCAGCATTATTACCTCTTGTCAGGTGCATTCTTGCAGCAAAGGCTTCAGCTGCTGGTTTAATGGCGCGACCATGGTCCGGCGAACTTTCAGGTAGGTTCTCGATAGAAAAGTTCAGATCTTCAAAAATCTGGGCATAAAACTGCTCTACCGGAGTACGGTTAGCAGTCAACTGTATATCAGAAACTTCTTCGGTAGTCAGGTGTACGCCACCCCAGGTTTCAACGATATGCCAAAGGTAAAAGGCTCTTAAGAATCTTGCTTCAGCAGTTCTGATGGGCTTCATTGATTCGTCCATCGGCGAATTTGGAATCCGACCGATGGCTGCATTACAGGTATTAAGTGCAGTATAGAATCTTTCCCAGTGAAATGTTAGCTGTGGATTTTCACCGGAAAGGTTAGAGTTATACAATGCAGCGGGAGGATTTTCCATTCCCGCTCCTCTGGTAAAGATATCTGTGCCGGTTTCGGTAAGCGCGATGCCATCTTCTTTGCCATACCAGTAGCGCATATGCGTGTAACAGGCATTGACAAGGCTTTCGATCCCCTCTTCCGTAGCATAATACTCATCAGCAGTAAGTCCGCTGATATTCTGTTCTTCCAGAAAGGGGTCGCAGCCAGTACTGCAGAGCAAGGAAATGACTACGATTATGTTTAGGTTAAATATATTTTTCATCATGGATTGGTTTAGAAGATTATAAATCGATGTTAAGACCGAAAA
>JBGSXH010000566.1:0-1544 GCA_041751515.1 Cyclobacteriaceae bacterium
ACTCTCCTTTAACAATGGCATGGTGTATTAACTGTCACCGTGAAACTGAGGTAAATGCGGCAGGAAATGCCTATTACGATAAATTGGTTGAATTACATGACGCCAATAACAGGGAACCTATGAAAGTAAAAGACATTGGTGGACTTGAATGTTCCAAATGCCACTACTAGTAGCGTCAAGATGTCCCTTAATTAATTAGAATAAATCGACTCCATTTATAACAATGAAAGATAATAAAAAGCAATACTGGAAAGGTATAGAACAATTATCTAATGATCCTGGCTTTGTAAAAAATGCCGATAAGGAGTTCCCGGATTATCTGCCAATTAAAGAGAGCAGAAGCAATAAGGGAGAAGGCGATTTGGCCGGCTCCAGGAGGGATTTCCTGAAACTTATGGGTTTTGGTGTGGCAGCAGCTTCTCTTGCTGCTTGCGAAGCGCCAATAAGAAAAGCAATTCCTTATTTAAACAAGCCTGTTGAAATTGATCCGGGTATAGCAAATTATTACGCATCTACTTATATCAATGGTGGTGATTACGCCAGTGTAGTTGTAAAAACCAGAGAAGGCAGACCTATTAAGATAGAAGGCAATAAATTGTCGAAAATATCTCAGGGTGGTGTTTCTGCTCAAGTGGAGGCTTCTGTGCTTAACTTGTATGATAATGAGCGATTGCGTGATCCTCAAATTAATGGGGAAAAGGCAGATTGGGCAACTGTAGATCAGGAAGTCAGTGCTAAGTTGAGAGCTGCCGGTGGTCAGGTACGCATCGTGAGCAATACTGTGATCAGTCCATCAACGCAGGCTACAATAGATGCGCTAATCGAAAGATTTGGTGGAAGCCATGTAAGCTACGATCCATATTCAGCTTATGGAATGTTGGAGGCCAATAACAGGTCTTTTGGTAATGCTTTTATCCCATCCTATGACTTCAGCAAAGCGAATACAATAGTATCTTTCGGTGCTGATTTCTTAGGAACCTGGTTATCTCCAATCGAATTCACCAAACAATACTCTAAAACCAGAAAAATAGGGAAAAACAAAAAGGAAATGTCCAGACATTTCCAATATGAGTCGAACCTTTCTTTAACTGGTGCAAATGCTGATTATCGAACAGCAATCAAGCCATCGCAAGAGGGTTTGGCAGTAGCTTCCCTTTATAATTTGCTTGCAGCAAGAGGTGGCAGATCGCGTATCAATACCGAAAATTTGGAATTGGCGCATCTTGAGAAAGCTGCAGATGAACTTTGGGCACAACGTGGACGATCTATCGTGGTCTCCGGTTCCAATGATGTAGCTGTTCAAACAGTTGTAAATGCTATTAATGATCTGTTAGGAAATTATGGTAATACGATAGACAATAATACACCGGTTAACTACCGGAAGGGAAATGATGCAGAAATGAACCGCTTTATTGCAGATGCAACAAGTGGCAATGTTCGCGCAGTAATATTCTATAATGCTAATCCGGTTTACGATCACCCGCGTGGTGCTGAGCTTGCCGAGGCTTTACAAAACATAGCTTTAACTGTCTCTACTGCAGACA
>JBGSXH010000567.1:0-2400 GCA_041751515.1 Cyclobacteriaceae bacterium
TCAGAAGCTATTGTTAAGAACATTGTTGTTTCCATCAGTAAACGTTTTGATAAACAGCATGGAGGCTCCGGCAAGGCCCCGAAGTTTCCGATGCCAGGCTTATGGCGGTTCTTGCTCGATAATACCGCTGTGAAAGTTGACACACCTGTGCAGCATCAAATTCATCTCACCTTGGAGAAAATGATGTTTGGTGGCATTTACGACCAATTGGGTGGCGGGTTTTCCCGCTACAGTGTTGATGAGTACTGGCTGGCACCGCATTTTGAAAAAATGCTTTATGATAATGCCCAGCTATTATCCCTTTACGCAAAAGCATACAGACAAAAACCGGTAGTTGCCTATAAAAACGTGGTGCTCCAAACGATAGCATTTCTTGAAAAAGAGTTAATGCGGAAGGATTTTGGCTTTTATTCTAGTCTCGATGCAGACAGTGAAGGGGTAGAAGGCAAGTATTATTGCTGGACGGCAGCGGAAGTCACTGCATTATTAGGTGAAAAGGAAAGTCAGCCTTTTAAGGATTATTATCAGGTAACTGCGGATGGCAACTGGGAAGATACTAATATCCTCCACCTTCAGCAGGATGCAGCTTCATTTGCGCAAATGCATGACTTGGATCAAGCCACGTTCGAAAGCTACCTGCAGGATTGCCGTGAAAAGTTACTAGCGGAGCGCAGTAAAAGAGTAATGCCAGCATTGGACAACAAGGTTATCGGTAGTTGGCATGCCATGACGATTTCCGGATTGGCGGATGCGTATGCTACCTTTCCCGAGGAAGAGATAAAAGTCTTAGCCATCAACAGTATGCAGCTGCTGCATCAGGACTATGCAAAAGCAGGGCAATTGCACAGACTTCTGGGTAAGAGTAATGGTGTCGAAGGATTCCTGGAGGATTATGCTTTTAGCATTCGGGCAGCCTTGGACATGTATAGCATAACTTTTGACGAAGAGCAACTGATTTTTGCCAAGGAACTGATGGAACGGTCACTGTCAAAATTTTACGATGAGCCCTCAGATTTATTCTTTTTTACAGGCACAAAACATGAAAAACTGATCGCCAATAAGCAGGAAGTTTTTGACAATGTCATCCCGGCCTCTAATAGCATTATGGCTGACAACCTATTGCAACTTTCCACCTTGCTGGATGATGAAGGCTACCGGAATATGCTCATGAAAATGTTGCAAAAAGTAACACCTTTGCTTAGTGAGCAGCCAGCCTATTTGTACCAGTGGTGCAGTGTTTATGCTACGCTGGTATTTTCGACGCCAGAGATTGCTGTAGTCGGTAAAGACGCCGTCAGGATGAGCCAGCAATTAGCATCAAAATTACCCGGAAGATATTTTATGATGGGCAGTGAGCACCAGGGAACGAGCATGTTACCTCTGCTAAAAGACAAGACTGCTATCAATGGGAAAACCACAATTTATGTTTGCTTTAATAAATCATGTAAATTGCCTGTTCAATCAGTAGAAGAAGCTTTAAAACAGATAGAACTTGCAGTTGTTTGACGATACGGCAAGCGAAAACACCACGGTTTTTGCCGACATTTTACTCCCTATTCCGATTCCCCGGCATTTTACTTACCGAGTTCCGGCAGATTTTCTGGCAATGGTACAGGTAGGTTGCCGGGTCATTGTGCAATTTGGACAGAAAAAAATTCTGACAGGTGTAGTAGCAAATATACATCAACAACCCCCTCAGGCTTATGAATCCCGCAATATTTTGGAGGTGCTGGATGAGCAGCCAATCATAAGTACCGAGCAGTTCCGGTTATTTCGCTGGATGGCCGAGTACTACATGTGCACAGAAGGCGAAGTATTGGCTGCAGCCCTCCCATCGGGCTTCAAACTTAATAGTGAATCCCGCATACAAATTCATCCCGATTTCAATCTGGAAAGTAGCAGCTGGCCGATGGCAGATGATGAGTTGCTACTCCTCGAGCAGCTAGAGCAGCAGGAAAGTCTTAATTATACTGAGGCAGCAGACATTATCAAGGCTAAAAATCTGCATAAAATCATTAAAAGTCTTTTGGCAAAAGAGGCGATCCTTTTGTTTGAATCTGTCAAAGACAAATATAAACCACGGAAAGAAAAACGCATAAGACTTTCCGAGTCTTATGTCTCCGACAAGGCAATGCAAAGACTTTTTGTCGAATTGGATAAAAAAGAGAAGCAGGAAGCTATTGTGATGCAGTATTTAAAGGAAGTACCAGTATACCGCCATCCAGAAAAAAACACACTGGGCATAAGCAAAAAAGTACTGCTGGAACAACATGACCTATCAGCTTCCAGCCTGCAAACACTGGTTAAAAAAGGCATATTTGAAGCCTTTGACCATCATATTTCCCGATTAGAAAACATCAATGCCTCGCAGGCTTCCGAAGACATTCAATTTAGCACAGC
>JBGSXH010000568.1:0-4897 GCA_041751515.1 Cyclobacteriaceae bacterium
TCCACCTGGATCAATAGACAAACCAAATCCAGCTCTTCCTGTAGTATTTTGAATAATCAAAGTATTACAACTTGCTTCAGTATCAAGTATCGCAACAAAAGGTCCTCCCCCAAAAACAGCATCCAAAAGTACGGTATCTTCAGCATTCGGGACTCTTCCTAAGTCCCAATTATTCGGATTGTTCCAAAATGGTTCCGTGGCACCAGCAGGCGGTGTAAACCTAATCGTTTCTTGCCCCCACGCCATGCCGGAAGCCATCATCAAACCCAAAACCAAGCTGTAAATTTTTCTCATATTCGTTCTTTTTCCCCTTAGAGGTAATGCTTTTTAAATACTTAAGTAAGAATTGCTTTGAATGCAAGCAATACCGCGCCGTAGCTATATACGCTGCCGCATGAAAAAGTAACACCGAAAGCCTCCAAATTCATCATTGCGCCAGCAATTTCCTATGGTACTATTTGTACCCTAGTTTGCAATAAAGATAATATAATTCTTTTGAGTATTCCTTTTACCATGTAGGGTTTTTTTGAAACACCTCTACATTCCGTACGGAATGAAAAAACCTCCGTCATTCCGGACGGAGCGCAGCGGAGATCCGGAATCTGCACCCTAAAGTGCTAAAGTTTTCACAGACTGCTGACAACAGTGACCTGGCTGCCCATGGAAGCAGATTCCGGATATTTTCTCCGCTTCGCTACAAAAATTCCGGAATGACGCTGTTTTTGTTGAGCTTTGGCAACGTGCAGTAAAGGTAAGCCTTCGTGCTCTGACGCAGCGAAAAAGAATATTGTTATTTCGGACGAAGCAAAAAAAAACTCCGTCATTCAGAACACAGCGACAAAAAACGTCCGTCATTCCGGACGGAGTGACAAAAACCTCCGTCATTCCGGACGGAGCGCAGCGGAGATCCGGAATCTGCACCCTAAAGTGCTAAAGTTTTCACAAACTGCTGCCAACAATGACCTGGCTGCCAATTGAGGCAGATTTCCAGATATTTTCTTCGCTTCGTTACAAAAATTCCGGAATGACGGCTCTTTTTTAGAGAGCTTTGGCAACACACGTTCACACAAATGGCGCATCGGGTTGGTAGCTGGCTTCCATCAGTTCAGTAGAAGGCAGCTTTTTAATTTTTATGGGCTCCGATTGGTTGGGTCGCCATACGATTAAATCTTCCATCAAAAAATCTTTGAGCCATCCATCCATCGGCCAGCATTGCCATTTGCGGTAAAAAGCATTGGCATTACTGACGATTTCTTCAAAATGATTGAAAGGCGGACTGTGGATGGGATGTGGCTGATGGTAAACCACGGCGGCACTTAAATAAAACGGCACATTCGCTGCTTTGGCCTGAAAGGCAAAGTCAGTATCTTCCGCACCATAGCCAACATATTCTTCGTCGAAGCCACCAATGTTTTCAAAGTCTTCTCTTGCAATACCAAAACAAAGGCTCCAGAACAATTCATAAGCAGTATTGCTAATGATATCGGCCACCATAGGGCGGTGCGGATGATAAATGCTGTCTTTTATCAGCTCCGTATGGCAAAATTCATCGGTCACTGACCGGGATAAGTATTTGGGTGTCCCCATAATTAAGCCCGGATGCTCCTGTAAATGTCTGTAGATATTGGCAAGAAAATATTTGCCCGCAATACAATCAACATCCAGAAAGACCACGAAGGGTTTCGTGCTGGATTTGAAGCCTTCGTTTCTTGCTTTACCAATAGGGAGAAACTGCTCCTTTTCCTGTTTTGGTAGATGGACTATCCTGACCTGAAAGGGGTAGTTTGGCAGTTCGGGAGGTTGCTCATCAAGGGAAACGATGACCATTTCAGCGGGGAATTCAGCTCCCTTGGCAAGTCCGGCAAGTATATTATTCAAATGTTGTGCTCTTCCACTGACGATGGTAACGACACTTAAATCTTCGATAATCATGAATTTTGAAATTGATAATTCTCCTGCAAAGCTCCCAGGTCTTGAAATTTTTTTACATCTGCCTGCAGCTTGCCAATATGGTATGCATTTTCCTCAAGCCAGGTCTTAAAGATATCCACTGCATTATTGCACACATAGGGACTCCATGAATCCAACGCATCTGAGGGGTTGGTATTATCGTACTCTGAAAATAGAAAAGCCAGTTTCAAATGCTTTAGCGCATCGGCCATGGCTTCCTGTTCCTGATAAGGTCTTTCTTCTGGCATTAGCAGACAGCGGGCATTGAGTGTCGCCATTTCCGCGATCGTATTGGCGCCACAATGCACCACTACCAGATCGGCCGCCAGCACATAGGGTGCTATATCACTGACAACTCCTCTGTAATGCACATTTGCCATGATCACCTTTTGCGCAACAGGTCCGACAATGATGATATTATGCTGTGGGAATTGCCTGTTCAAAGTTGACAAATCTGCTTCGGAAACATCTTTTCCACCAAATCCTTTGACCAGACAAATTTCAGGAACTGGCGGTTTGTTAGACATGGTAGGAATGTACTCTGTCAGTCTTTGTAGACTATAGCGGGAGAAAAAGCCGAAGTAGAGCGTCTTTTCTTTGACCCAGTCTGGCGTGGCAGGAGCCTCCATGGCTTCCGGGTAGTAGGCGATGAGAAACGCTGCACCTTCATAAGCATACAGGTGAGGGGCATCATTGCGCTGCCCCATCATTTTAACATATACATAAGGCATGGAAGACACCCTAGCCAGGGCGGCCACCTCAACACTGACATCAATGATAAGCAGCTTAATATCATCCGCCAGAAAAGAGCACAGCATAAGCCAGTTTCTTCGGGTTATTTTTTCCAGACCTACCGGCGCATAATGCAGGTAGCCGGGCGTAGGAAAAACGCTTAAAGCAGCTTCCGTACCATCCAGGTCTTCGTCGGGTAATTTGAGTACATCGGCAAAAGCATGAAAATCATAGTCGGAACTAGTATAAATTTTCATGTTTTTGCCAAAAACTTTCGACATAATATTGGCATAGTTGGCATGACCACTGCCATGATAATGTGCATAATATCCTAGCATACGTTACTCAGGGTTTTCTGCTGCTTTTTTCTGATCACGCTGTCATACAGGCGTAGGTACATGGAAGTCATCACTGCAGCATCACAAAATGTTTTTGCCCTTTCCCGGCAATCTGCTCTGTTGATAAATTGCACCGCTCGAATGGCTGCGGCCAATGCATCTACATTGTTTCTTGGAACCAGAATGCCACAATTGGAATTAAGGATTTCCGGTGCTGCTCCAATGTCGTAGGCTACCACCGGCGTGCCACATGCCAGTGACTCGGCTATGGTAAGGCCATAGGGTTCTTCCCAGGTGCTGGTAAATAATGTTGCAGTGGCTTTCCCTATATAATCATTGAGCTGTTCATGGTTCAAATGCCCCAGGTAAGTAATATCGGGATGCTCCAGCAGAGGTTTCACCTCCTTATTAAAATAATCTTCACTGCTCATAGGGCCAGCCAGCCAAAGTCGATGACCCGCTTTGATGGCAGCCTGAATGGCATGATGTGGTGCTTTTTCCTCACATATCCTCCCGAGCCAGATCAATTGTTTTGCTTCCGGTTCCGGATTATGATGCCATTGCCGGATGTCGATGCCATTGTAGATAACTTCATATTCGTCGATAAATGGCGACCATACCTTACCGGCACTCTGACTCACCACCGTGAAAGTTTGGTTTGGCGCATCTTTGACCGATAAAACGCCCATTTGCAGAAATGGAAATGGGGGAGTATGCAAAGTGGTGATATACGGGATTTTGGAATTATTGCCCAAAAGAATCGGCAGATGATGAAGGGAATGGTTGTGTACCACATCATATCCTTCATTTTCAATCATATTGCAGGCACGGGCGTACATGAGGTTTTGGGTGACAAAATTTTCATCGATGCCAGCCGTTTCGCCCAGGTATTTGATAACATTTTTAAGATCCAGGCCTTCAGCACTTAAGGGAACAACGTTGAAGTCTGGCTCAGAATCTTTGTGCGCATAAAGATGCACTTCATGTCCCAGGGCAATGAGCTGACGGCACAAGATATACGTGATCATTTCAAGGCCACCGGCATAGGGCTGTTTGATGGGGTATAGGGAATGTCCTAATATGGCAATTTTCATAAGGTTTTGCTTTGTGGTTGTAGTGAATACTGATGCGACTTTTTGAGCTGAAAAGACAGCATAACGGAAGCAGCTATCATAAGACAGGCCATTAAAATGGTGGCCAGCCCTATGTGTAGATAGGTGTGGTAAATGAGAATAATACCCACCGTCATAAAAATGATGGGGAATAGCAATGGCGGAAGCGTAAACTTGCTCAGGCCGACAAATTTGGGAGTTTTGTGAAAAGGCTTTTTCATTCCTGCCAGGGCGTCCCACCAACCGAAAGAACCTTCTTCCATAAAAGCCATATGTGCAAGCAGCACATTGATGGAAGCGCTGACTGATTGTCCGGAATGTTTAATAAAAAATAATAACTTGAAAGCTACATAAACCCAGCAACTTACAACAGGTAATACGATCAATAGGAAATTCGGTTGGAAAACACCACTGGTCAATTGTATCCCGCTGAAAATAAGCATGATGATGGGTATTCCCAGGAAATTAATCCAGGCCGTAAGCTGCAACACCTGAGCAAAATGGCTGCGATCTGTTAGCACATTCGACCAACCCTTCAGTGTCCTGAGTACCTGAATGTTTCCAAAAATCCATCGAAGTCTTTGCTTGCGAATGCTTTCGATATTCAGCGGCATTAATCCTTTACCTACCACACGGTTGATGAAATTTGTCCTGAAACCATTGGCAATGAGCTTGATGCCCAGTTCAGCATCTTCCGTTATGGAGTAAGATCCCCAGCCTTGCACACTGTCGAGTGCTTCTATAGAGATAAGGCTTAAAGTGCCT
>JBGSXH010000569.1:0-4371 GCA_041751515.1 Cyclobacteriaceae bacterium
GAGGCCAGTACCCATTACCGCTGCCGTAGACAAACCATTCTGCAATGCGAGCCGATGCGCATGAGCATCAATTCCATACGCTAATCCGCTTACTATTAGTGGATTATAGCATTTAAGTCCTTCAACTAAAGCTTCAAGAACATCCTTGCCATAAGCAGTAGCTTTTCTGGTTCCGACAACACTTAGAATTCTTTGGTTTTCAAGGTCAGCATTGCCGTGCTGATATAAAACGATGGGTGCATCTGCAATTTGCTTGAGGCGAAAAGGATAATCCTCATTTTGAATAAATAACGTCTTAAATCCTTTTGACTCTCCATGTTGAAGTATTTTTTCAGCCATGCTAAAAAGTGCAGGATCCTGCAATGCTGCCAATCGCTTGGAGCTGATGCCTTGTATTTTGCGTAGCTTCCCTGCGTTTTCCTTAAATATGGCTTCAGGAGATCCGCAGTAGCTCAATAGCTGTCGGGCAAAGCCAGTCCCTATGCCTTTGGCAAGACTGAGCGCGATAGAATATTGCAAGGCAGTCGGCATAAACCTATGGCAATCGATCTTTTAAACTCACCAGGAAAGAACGTACATCTTTCAAGGCATTTATTGCATCGGCTTGTCCTTGCAGTTTGTTAGAAGGTTTTTCTTTCAGTTTTTCCTTAGCACCCTGCAGCGTATAACCTTTTTCTTTCACCAAGTGATAAACAAGCCTTAAGTTGGCTATATCATCTTTTGTGAATTGTCGGTTACCCTTCTTATTTTTACGGGGTTTAATGATGGAAAACTCACTTTCCCAAAAGCGTATGAGTGAGGTGGCAACGCCAAGCATTGTAGCAACTTCACCGATACTGTAGTATTTTTTCTCTATTGGTTTTTCTTTGTACGGCACAGCTAAAAATTTTTCAAAAATACATATATCTCTTTTATAATGAAATGTATTAATGGATGAATTGTGCTTAAAGTAAAATATAAAGCATCCTTATGCAAGATGCTTTATATCAAATTTGTTGTCAGACCTATGAAAGCGATTGATTCTCCACGGATGCTATCTCTAGTAGTTTTTCATATTCCTGATCGTTCAGGTCACGATAGAAATAATGTACCGGATTAATTTTTTTACCGTCTTTAATAATTTCGTAATGAAGGTGGGGAGCTGTAGAAGAACCTGTGCTGCCTACAAATCCTATGCATTCACCTCTTCGAATTGTTTGTCCCCGTTTCACATTGAAGTCATCCATATGCGCGTATTTTGTGATGAAACCATAACCATGGTCTATTTCTACTTCTTTACCGTAGCCACTGAAATTCGTTCTGACGGTGACTACTTTACCATCTCCGGTTGCGTAAATGGGCGTACCTTTCGGAGCGGCAAAATCACAACCATTATGCATTCTTTTCACTTTGAGAATGGGATGAACTCGCATACCAAAGCCTGATGCTAATCGCTTAAGTTCCCTATTTGCAATGGGCTGTATGGCTGGTATTGAAGCCCACATTTCAGACTTATTTTGCGCCATCTGCAAAATGTCATCATATGATTTTGTTTGAATATACATTTGCTTTTTCAGCGCATCAATTTTCTCATGAGCACTTACAATAAGCTGCCCCTGACTTAAACCCCTGTCCATCAAATGCTTGTAACGATTGGCTCCACCAATACCTGCACTTCGGATGGAAGAGGGTATGGGCTCTGCCTCAAAAATAACCCGGTAAATGTTATCATCCCGGTCTTGCAATGCAGAAAGCATAGTATTGGCTTCACTCAACTGCTTGTCCAGAAGTTCGTAATAGAAAGCCAACTCTTCATTTTCTTTTTTGAGTAAAGCTTCTTTGGGAGAGTCAAAATAATTGTTGTAGAGGAAAACCAAACCTATGGCCATCATGAGTGCCACAGTTAAAAATCCCAGGAAGTTAAGGGTTATGTCCCAGCGGGTTGTACGAACTCTCTCGTAGCGGCAGGTTTCAGTATCGTAATAATATTTTATTCTCGCCATTACTGATTAGTATTATAAATTCTTATAATTTTGTGGCAATATGCTGTAAAAATTACCGATGCTAACAAATATTTAAAAAATACGGCAGCATAAAAACACGATTTCAGGCATTTTAGCCTGAATGTAATATCTACTATAAATTAGCCCCACAGCCTCACCATGGATGCAAAGTCTATCAGACATAAATTTCTAAACTTCTTTCAGGACAAAGGTCATACCATAGTTGCTTCAGCACCTATAGTATTAAAGCATGATCCGACGCTTATGTTTACAAATGCCGGGATGAATCAGTTCAAAGATTTTTTCCTGGGCAACAAAAAAGCAGAAGTTAGCAGGGTGGCAGACACGCAAAAGTGCCTTCGGGTTTCCGGAAAACACAACGACCTTGAAGAAGTGGGTATCGATACCTACCACCATACCATGTTTGAAATGTTAGGCAACTGGTCGTTCGGTGATTACTTCAAGAAAGATGCTATTGCCTGGGCCTGGGAACTGCTGACAGTCACTTTCGGACTACCAAAAGATCGTTTGTACGTTACCGTTTTTGAGGGAGATGATGGTGATCGACTGGCTTTCGATCAGGAAGCTTTTGACTTCTGGAAGTCGATTGTTGATGAGGATAAAATATTGAGTGGGAATAAAAAAGATAATTTTTGGGAAATGGGTGATACCGGCCCTTGTGGTCCCTGTTCGGAAATTCATATTGATTTAAGATCAGAAGAGGAAATAAAGCAAACTTCCGGTGCCGAACTTGTTAACCAGGACCATCCGCTTGTTGTGGAAATATGGAACCTCGTGTTCATGCAGTACAATAGGATAAAAGATGGCAGTTTGCAACCGCTTCCTAACAAGCATGTGGATACCGGTATGGGTTTTGAACGACTGGTCATGGCCATACAAGGGAAAAAGTCTAATTACGATACTGATGTTTTTCAGCCTTTAATTCAACACATTGCCAGCCTCTCCGGTCATGCGTATGGCAAAGCGAAGGAGCAGGATATTGCCATGCGCGTTATCGCAGACCATATTCGTGCCATCGCATTTTGTATTGCAGATGGTCAATTACCTTCCAATAATAAAGCAGGCTATGTGATTCGTAGAATATTGCGAAGAGCAGTGCGATATGGTTATACATTTCTCGACCTGAAAACTCCTTTCCTTCATTCTTTAATAGAAATTCTTTCACAGCAATATCTTGATGTTTTCCCAGAATTAGAAGGTCAGAAAGTGTTGATTACCAGGGTGATAAAGGAAGAAGAGCAATCGTTTTTACGTACCTTGGAAAACGGTTTAAAGAGATTAGACCAAGTGAAGGAAAATCTTGGAGGTAAATCAGATACAATAGATGGTGAAACTGCATTTGAGTTATACGATACTTTTGGCTTTCCTCTTGATTTAACTGCCCTTATCGCCAGCGAAAATCATCTTAAGGTTGATGAAGGGGGCTTCGACAAAGCAATGCAAAAGCAAAAAGACCGCTCTAAGTCGGCTGCAAAAACTGAAACCAGCGATTGGGTGGTGCTGGAAGATGGTAACGATGTGGAGTTCTTAGGCTATGATAGCCTCGAAACTACAGCTGCGGTAGTAAAATATCGGGAGGTGACCAACAAAAAGCAGAAGCTTTTCCAGGTAGTCCTGGACAAGACACCTTTCTATGCAGAAAGCGGTGGACAGGTGGGAGATCAAGGTAGTATTGACATCAATGGCAAACGCTATAAAGTCATTGACACACAAAAGGAAAACGACCTTATCATTCATATATTAATCGATTTTCCTGAGGTTGTTACGGGTTTTGTGTTAGCAAAAGTGGATGCATCTCGCCGTCAGTCGGTTATGAAAAACCATTCGGCTACGCATCTTTTGCATGCAGCCCTGAAGGAAACCTTGGGGGATCATGTACAGCAGCGCGGTTCTTTGGTGGCAGCAGATGAGCTGCGTTTCGATTTTTCCCATTTTGCAAAATTGACTGATGATGAACTCGCTGCGGTAAAAGCCCGCGTGAATGCACAGATTCGGGCGAATATTCCATTGAAGGAAACTAGAAACGTACCAATCGCCGAAGCAAAAGAAAAAGGTGCAACAGCCTTGTTTGGTGAGAAGTATGGCGATTTTGTTCGTGTCATTACTTTTGATGAGGATTTCTCTGTAGAGCTATGCGGAGGAACGCATGTGCAGCAAACTGCAACTATTGGTAATTTTATCCTTATTCAGGAGAGTTCAGTGGCTGCTGGCATCAGAAGAATTGTTGCTTTAACAGGGGATAAAGCGGACCAATACATTAAAGAGCAGCTAAATATATTGACTTCTTTAAAGCAATTGTTGAAGCAACCAAAAGATTTGGTGCTTGCTGTTCAAGGACTTCAGGAGGAAAAGAATAAACTTAGTAAAT
>JBGSXH010000570.1:0-2055 GCA_041751515.1 Cyclobacteriaceae bacterium
CTGCGTCAGCAACTTGATGGCAATCTGATTGGTCATGGTGCCGGAAGGGCAGAATAGCGCTGCTTCTTTGCCAAACATGGTAGCAGCCTTCTCCTCCAGCGCCTTTACCGTAGGGTCCTCTCCGTACACATCATCGCCTACCCTGGCACTCATCATGGCATCTAACATCTCCTCGCCTGGCCGGGTTACTGTATCACTTCTTAAGTCAATCATAATTATTTTATCTACTGCCGCTAAATTACAAGCTTTCTATAAATATACCCGAAGATATGATAAGTTTGGGTGCGCCCCTCCGCTTCGCTGCGGGTCAGGCTTTACGCTACAAGTCCTCGGCCTCAATAACTTAACCCCCAACTTCAACCCGCTGCAGCTCGCATTCAGCATCCTGTTATTCAACAGAAAGGCCGGCCTGTGGGCTTTCCGCTACAATCCTTCGCACAATTATATAATCTACTCCCGTTCTCCATACATTCGTTCCATCAAAAAGTCCTGACCAAAAATCAATTTACTTTGCGGACTTTAAAAATTACTGCGTAGATTATCGTGCAGAACCAGTCATTGAAAAGGTTCTTTTAAATGATATTCAGCTATAACCTGCATACATGCTAAGCACAAATTTTCTGCGCATCTGGGAAATGCTCAAAACCAGCTTCTGGTTTATCCCCATAGTAATAGTGGTCGTAGCGATTTTAGCCTCCATGGGCTTGATCTACCTCGATAGTACCTACCATTTTGACCCGGATGGCTTTCTGTCTTATTTTATCACAAAAGATGTAGAATCTGCCCGTACTATTCTTGCCACCATTGCCGCTGCTATGCTTAATGTTGCCAGTATTGTGTTTTCCCTAACGCTGGTTGCCCTCACCATGGCTTCTTCTCAATTTGGTCCGCGACTGCTTCGAAATTTTATGAATGACAGGCTTAACCAGACTGTCCTGGGCGTTTACGTTGCTACATTCATCTATTGTTTATTGATTTTGCGTGTAGTCCGCGAAACAGAAAGCCAGGATTTCATACCCAATATCTCTATCCTGGTAACGCTCTTCGTGGCTACTGCCAACATTATCTTATTGATCTTCTTTATCCATCACGTGGCCATTACGATTCAGGCAGATACCATTATCGCTGATGTCAGTAAAAATCTTAACGAAGCCACTACTACTTTATACCCAAGACAAATAGGGCATGATCAACACAATGTTCCTGAAAACTATTTAGATAAGCTCGCCGAAAAATCGGCTTTCAGGCATTATACCCTGGCAGAGCGAAGTGGTTATTTACAAATAGTCAATGGTAAAATACTACTCGAAATTGCCAGCAATCACAATTTAACCCTCCAGATTATCCATCGGCCGGGCGATTTAATTGTGAAAAATATGAAGATCATCATTATCTATTCTAACAGTTCCTGCGATGAAAAGATATTATCCAGTATCCAAGACGCAATCATTGTTGGCGACAATAGGACACCAACGCAGGATTCAGAATTTGCTATTCATCAACTCGTGGAAATCATTGCCAGGGCGCTGTCCCCCGGGATCAATGATCCTTTTACCGCCATTACAGCGCTGGATAAATTAACGACCAATTTAAGTGAAATTGCACACAGTGATTTTCCCTCAGCGTTCAGAGCAGACGAAACAGGACAAATAAGGATATTAGCGAAACCGATTGCTTTTGAAGGTCTGGTCAACGCCGCTTTCCATCAGGTCAGACAATATGGTGCAGAAAACCCCTCCGTATTAATCAGATTAATGGAAAGCTTGCTGACTATCAATGAATTTATTACCAATGACAAGCGCAGGGAATTGATCCAGCACCATGCGGATATGGTGCTTCATGCTGCTAAAACTAATTTCATGGATAAGTATGACATTCTGGATATCGAGCGGCGATATTATGCCTTACAAACTAAAAAATAAAATGCTTCCTATTGACATAGCCTGAAAATAGGAACAGCAGGAGTTCACACTCCTGCTGTAACAGCTGAAAAAATACAGGTATACTCTTCTGGTGCTAATTATTTACAATATTGCTTGAGGTAGTAAGCAGCCT
>JBGSXH010000571.1:0-3291 GCA_041751515.1 Cyclobacteriaceae bacterium
AGCGCTGAAAGCATCTAAGCGCGAAACCCACCTCAAGATGAGATTTCTTTAAAGGGACGTTATAGACGATAACGTAGATAGGTTGCAGGTGTAAAGGCAGAAATGTCATAGCTGAGCAATACTAATTACCCGTAAGCTTTCTTTGTCCCGGAAGTTCGCTCTTTGAACGATTCTGTTCTTGCACATATATCATGTCAACGATTATTAACAGTGTGATGGTTATATTACCCTTGAGGGTAGGTTTAGCAAGGAAGCTATACTGAAATAATCAGCACATTACAGTGGAAAACCATAAAGATATATAAGAACAAATGGTGGTTTTAGCGCTGGGGTCCACCTCTTCCCATCCCGAACAGAGAAGTTAAGCCCAGCTGCGCCGATGGTACTACTGTTACAGGTGGGAGAGTAGGTCGCCGCCAATCTTTTATCAAAGCCCGTTGCTTAACAGCATCGGGCTTTTTTTATGCGCTCATTACAAATGGCGATGGTAAAAGATGTCAGGGCTACGCCCCTTTGTAGGTATTGGATACGTCGGATGCCACCAGGGGCGTTTTCCCTAGACTACGTTGTTATAGCCCTTCAGGCAGGCAGGTTGTAAATCCCTTTCGTCCTAACTCACCCAGACTGAAAGCCTGCTACTGCACAACCCTGTGGCAGCGCCCCGGGAGGACAGCCAGTATCGAGAGGCGACCGATGCCTATATGGTGCCAAGACCTTTTCGTTAGCGTTGGCTATACGTCTGTGCTAATCTGGTAGCGAGGATATGACAAGACTACGCCGCTGTTTTTACTAATCTACAGCAGGGCATTTGTTGGTGCCTGCTTATTGTCTATCAGCCATAGCATGTTGCTTCTATTTTATTCTATCTATTGACTGAAGCTCGCAGTAGGGATGCTGCCATTGTCTGAGCCCGAGATTGCCTGCGGCGTAAAGGCCTGGCGAGTGGCTGCAGCCCGGCCCCGATGCGCGATGGGCTGTAGCGCGGGAAGGGGACTGCCCTTATGTGTTTGGTTATTATCGATGTATTTACCTGAAATTAATAAATGCAAAAAGGCGCCAATTGATAAGCGCCTTTTGTATTCAGTGTATGCTATAGTAAATTAAAAATTTCTTGAATAAATCTTTACTTCATTCAATGCTTTCCAGTCAAATGAGTATGAAAGGCCTTTGCCTGCATAGGAACGCTCAGGCGTAGCTGTGAAGAAGGATGCAGAGTTGGGTGCCTGCATGTTCCAGGTGCCTGAAGGATGTAGATTTCCAGGAAGAATGAGTGCCATCATACCAATGCCTTCTTTGTTTAGATAAAGCGCAACAACAGCCTTTTTAGCATTGGCATTTTCCTGGGCCTTGTTAAGGATGTCCTGCTGGTGTCCTTTTCCGAGGAATGTCCATTGATCGCTATTTTCAACATATTCAACGATCTCACTCACTACCATATGTTGGCCCACTGCATTCGCGTTAAAGTCATTGATATTGTATACCGTTTTCAGGGAAGATCCGATAAAGGCATGGCATTTATTTACGCCATTTTCTATTACTTGATCGCAGTTTTTGAAAGCTTCTATTTCTGCTTTGAGTGCATCTTCCCATTGGGGGTTGATTTGTTGCGCACCACATACAAAAGGGATAAGGCAGATTGAAAGTAAAAGTAATTTTCTCATAATCGTACACATTTTGCTTAAAGAGATGCTTTTTGCATAAGCCCTCAAACTTACGATATTGGTTCACGGAAAAATCGCCTATTTCTGGATTGATAGCACCCGAATAGTATTTACAATTACTTAAACTGATGTGTAAAATATGAAATGGTTTACAGCTTAGCTATCATAGAGATAGGGAAGCCTCTTGCACTTTGGTGCTATATAAAAAAGAGTGTCTTGTAGTCTGGTTATATCAGGGAAACTTAACTTCAAAATTTTTGTGTATAAAATATATTGTAAACATTACGTCTTAAGCGACTTCTATTTAGCGTTGAATGGAAGAAAAAAATCGCCTTGACACTTTAAGTTCAAGGCGATTTTGTCTTTGCTTTTGTTGATTTTTATTGCTGGTCTGGCACCGGAAAACCTCTGTCTCGCATTAAAGCGTCAATTTTGGCGTCTCTGCCCCGGAATTTTCTATAGGCGTCGGCGGGATCCATCGCATTTCTGGGTGCAAAAAGGTATTTCACTAATTTTTCCGCTACTTCCTTATCATAAAACCCGTCTGGGGCTTCTTCAAATGCTTCGGCAGCGTCGGCAGTAAGTACATCGGCCCACATATAACCGTAGTAGGCTGTGGCATAGCCTTCACCGGAAAATACATGGCCAAAGTGAGGAGAGCGGTGTCGCATGACGATCTCGTCCGGCATATTGAGCTCATCTAAAGTAGCTTTCTCAAACTCCCTGGCGTCCATGCCTTCTGGGTCTGCCAGGTGATAGCGCATGTCCATTAATGCTGAAGCTAAAAACTCTGTGGTGGCAAAACCCTGGTTGAAGGTTGCCGCTTTTTTGATTTTTGCTACCAAATCCTCTGGCATTACTTCACCGGTTTCGTGGTGCACCAGAAACTGCTCGATTACTTTGTCGGTCGACAACCAACGCTCCAATAGCTGAGATTGAAATTCGGTATAATCTCTTACGCCACTATTGAGCGTTGGGTATTTTACCTCTGAAGCAAAGAAATGTAAAGCATGGCCAAATTCATGGAAGAAAGTGGTAGCATCACTCCAGGAAATCAACGCCGGATCTCCGGGTGCAGGCTTGACAAAGTTGGAGTTATTTGAACCCAATACGGTCTTTTTACCCTCAAAGGTAGTATGGCTGCGGTAGGTAGTAGCCCATGCGCCGGAGCGTTTGCCTTTGCGCGCGAAAGGATCGAGGTACCATAAGCCGATATGTTCACCGGAGGTTTTATCGGTGACTTCCCAAACTTTTACGTCTTCATGAAAGACCGGTACTTCACCTTCAGCAACAGGATTAAAATCAAAATTAAAAAGCTCTCCCGCAGTAAAAAACAGTGCTTCAGTGAGTTTATCAAGTTGCAGATATTGCTTTACCTCATCAGAGTCGAGGTCATACTTTTGCTGTCTTACCTTTTCGGCATAGTAGCGGTAGTCCCAGGGCTGGATGGTAATATTATCACCGCGTTCATCTGCAATTTCCTGCATGTCCTGGACCTCTTCTTCTACACGTGCCAGGGCGGCAGGCCAGACTTGCTCCATCAGCTCCATGGCATTCTCAGGTGTTTTGGCCATGCGGTTCTGCAGGCGCCATTCGGCAAAATTGTCATATCCTAGCAGCTGCACGCGCT
>JBGSXH010000572.1:0-6622 GCA_041751515.1 Cyclobacteriaceae bacterium
GGATAATCCTGATGGGGCAAATCTTTATAATATGGAAGGCTTACCTGCCTCACCGTTTAGAACGGATAACTTTGAATTTAATCCGCTGGTATTGCCGCGATAGTTAACGTTTAAAAAGACTGAAACAGACTAAATATGAAGATACAATTTCGATTATACGCTTTAAGCCTACTTTTTCTCAGCCTGGCTGCCTGTTCCGCTGAGAAGGAACATCTTATTACAATAGAAACCAAGCATGGTAATATGCATGTCATATTGTTTGATGAAACACCAAAGCATAAAGAAAATTTCCTCAAGCTTGCGAAGGAAGGGAAATATGATAGTACAAACTTTCATAGAATCATCGAAGGTTTTATGGTGCAGGGTGGTGATGTTGGCGCTGGTAAGAACAATGCAGAGCGCATAAAGCATACAATTCCTGCAGAGTTCCGTCCCGAGTTAATTCACGAGAAAGGAGCGCTAGCAGCTGCTCGCGAGGGTGATGCTGTCAATCCTGAACAGGCTTCCAGTGGCGATCAATTTTATATTGTTCAGGGCACAGCGTACTCTCCTGAAGAGTTAAAGGAAGTGGCTGAAAATCGTATGCTGTATACGATGCAAAATCAGTTTATGAGCCTCTTGCGAAAAGACGAATACCGCGAACTAAGAGAAGAGGCCATTGCCTTGCAGCGCTCCGGTGATTTCAATGCCTTGCAGCGAAAAATCAGGGACAATAGGGCATTGCTAGAAAAGGAATTCGGACCGATTGAGGCACAGGCTTTTAATGATCAGCAGGTGGAGGCCTATACATCAGTGGGTGGCGCTCCGCATCTGGACGGTACTTATACCGTCTTTGGTAAAGTGATTGCTGGTTTGGAAGTGATCGATGCCATCGCTGCCACACCTACGGACGGGCAGGACAAGCCTGAGTCGCCGGTATACATGGTAGTGAAAGTAGAGCAAATGAAGAAGAAAGATATTGAAGAAACGTATGGCTACACTTTTCCCGTACAAATAACAGAATAATATGCGCATACTCATTACAGGATCCAACGGCCTTTTAGGTCAGAAACTAGTACAATTACTTAGTAACAAGCCAGAAGTAACATTGCTGGCTACTGCAAGAGGCGAAAATCGACTTCCTCAAAAGGAAGGTTACACTTACGCCGCAATGGATATTGCTGATAAAAAGCAGGTAAAAGAAGTCTTTAATGATTTTAAACCAGAGGCAATTATTCACACCGCGGCCATGACCCATGTAGACGAATGTCATGAAAATCGGGAAGCCTGCTGGAAGCTTAATGTGAAGGCTGTCGGTTATCTGCTGAAAGCTGCACAACCTTTCAACAGTCATTTTATACATTTATCTACCGACTTCATCTTTGATGGAGCTAATGGTCCGTATGATGAAGAGGCCGAAGCTTCTCCGGTAAACTACTACGGGGAAAGCAAACTGGCAGCAGAAGCATTGGTCACTGACAGTGGGCTGCCGTACGCTATTCTCAGGACGGTCCTCGTTTATGGTATCGCGCACGATATGAGCCGATCCAATATCATTTTATGGGTTAAGAGCAATCTTGAAAGTAAAAAGAAAATCCAGGTAGTCACCGACCAATGGCGAACGCCTACGTTGGCGGAAGACCTGGCAGAAGGCTGCTACCTGGCAGCAAAGAACAAAGCCATTGGTGTGTTCAATATCTCTGGGAAAGACATGCTTACGCCTTATGAAATGGCCATCAAAACAGCAGCGTATTTTCAACTTGATACCAGTTTTATGAGCCAGGCCGACAGCAGTTCATTCAGCCAGCCGGCAAAGCGACCCGCCAAAACTGGTTTTATCATCGAAAAGGCGCAGCGAGAACTAGGGTTTGCACCAAAAACATTTGAAGAGGGCATTGCCGAAGTGGCTAGACAGCTCGCCAGTCAGGCTTAATGTAGATAATCAAGCATACTTGCAGAAGGTTAAGGCATTTTTACTATTTTTGGCCAGTAAAAATATAAGCCCTTAGCCTATTTATGCATAGTTTACGAATCAATCTCGTCTCTATATTCTGCCTTTTCACTGCCTTTTCTCTTCATGCTCAGGATCTTAACGGAAAGGCCGAAGAAGCTGAGCAAATCGATGAAAATGTGGAAAGAACTTTCGACGAGGCAGTAGACGAAGCCATTGGCCCGGTAGCTGATTTTGTAGATGCTATTATATTCTACTCAGTACCACTGAACAAAGATGTTGAAATTCCCCTCATCCTCATTTGGTTGGTAGGTGGTGCGATCATTTTTACCTTTTACTTAAAGTTCGTCAATCTCACCGGCTTTAAGCATGCTTTCCATATTATCAAAGGAAAGTATACCCATAAAGATGATCCGGGCGAAGTCACTCATTTTCAGGCATTGGCAACCGCCCTATCGGGAACAGTAGGTCTGGGAAACATCGCCGGGGTGGCAATAGCAATATCCCTGGGCGGACCGGGAGCCACCTTCTGGATGGTACTGACTGGCATTTTCAGTATGACTTCAAAGTTTGTGGAATGTACGCTTGGAGTGAAGTTCAGAGATGTGCACGCTGATGGCAGCGTGTCCGGTGGCCCCATGTATTACTTAACTAAAGGTTTTTCTGCCAGAGGATGGGGCAGGACTGGCAAGTTTCTGGCTGCATTTTTTGCCGTCATGTGTGTGTGTGCCTCTATGGCATCAGGCAACATGTTTCAGATCAACCAGGCAGCACAGCAGTTTATTGGCCTGCCCTATGTTAACGAGTCTTTTCTGGTTGACTCAGCATGGGTATTTGGCCTTTTCATTGCTATATGTGTAGCAGTTGTCATCATCGGAGGCATCAAAAGTATTGCTAAAGTAACGGAGAAAATTGTGCCTATGATGGCAATTCTTTATGTGGGCGCTGCGCTTGTAGTAATACTGGTCAACTGGCATCAGATTCCCCAGGCGATGGGGGATATTTTTCGAGGTGCTTTTGACAGAACCTCTATTGCAGGCGGACTAGTAGGTGTGATGATTATGGGTATGCGCAGGGCAGCTTTTTCCAATGAGGCAGGCGTGGGGTCTGCTTCCATCGCACACTCAGCAGTAAAAACAAGTGAGCCCGTTACCGAAGGCTTTGTCGCTTCCTTAGAGCCTTTTGTCGATACAGTGGTTGTCTGCACAATGACTGCCTTGGTCATTATTATTTCAGATACTTATAAACTGGAATCTGCGGATGGTATACAAATCACTTCAGCCGGTTTTGCCACTGTCATTGACTGGTTTCCTTATGTACTTTCCTTTGCTGTTATATTATTTGCATTCTCTACCATGATCAGCTGGTCTTATTACGGTCTAAAGAGCTGGACTTTCCTTTTCGGGAAAAGCAATTTCTCTGAACTTAGCTACAAATTTATTTTCTGCTGCTTTATCGTCATCGGTGCATCGATAAGTCTCAACAAGGTTGTTATTCTCTCCGATGCCATGATTTTTGCAATGTCGATCCCTAATCTTTTCGGGTTATACATTTTAGCTCCTTTGGTTAAGCGGGACATGGAATCGTTTCTCACCCGGGTGGAGAAAGGGAAAATAGAAACTTTCGATTAAGGAGGTACAAATGAGCTGGGCCAAAGTGTATCGGTGTAATTATTTGGTAGTCAATAATTTAAAATAAAAATATTGCAAACATTTCATTTTTCCTGGTGTTATAGAAGCCATAAGTCAAATCATTTTTTTTATTTAAAGTACGTATTTTTATGGCTAGCAAAGAAAAACATTCAGAAGGACCATTGGCAAAAGTAATTGAAGAACAAACTGCAAAATTGCCATCAGATTTATTTTTATGGGCTGCGATAGGTTCTATGGCTGCATCATTGACCTTGAAAATCTTAGGTAAAGAGAAAACAGCTTTATTCGTAGGACATTGGGCACCGTCTTTCCTGATTTTAGGCTTATACAACAAAATTGTAAAAGTTGAAGGACACGATTGAGATATACCATTTTGATTATCATCAATTAAAGGAAGCTTAGGCTTCCTTTTTTAGTTTTTGACCTCTAAAACAACTCATATGGCTCAAGGGTTATCAATGAATCTTTACGATACTCTGTCAGAACTATTTTAAGTAATACTATTTTTTAATATTATAGTAAAAGTGATTCATCCTTCTATAAGACCATTTAAAATTTTCGAGAGAAGCAGTTGTTGTAGGAGCTTGGTCATTCTTTTAACGGCTTTTCTAACCTTTGCCTCCTGTAGTAACACCAAAGAGCTCACTGATGTGCCTTATGCAGAAAGTGATGATTGTGTGGATGGCATCAAAATGTACACCAAACGGTCCTATTCTCCTGATGAAGAGTTCTCGGATGTCAAGGACGCAGGGAATCTGGAAGATAAATACTCCTCCTCCAGCCTTCGAGTAGGTCATGCCATAGGGGTGATGCCTTATCTGATAGAACTGGACGAATTGGAGGAAATTAGTTCAGATGATTTGACCCAGGAATACAGGCTTAGAAAAATGGAGCTAAGGGAGACGATTCATCATCGTATTCAACTCACCTCGCTGGAGATTACCAGTATGGTCGCTGCGCTCCACTGCGAACAAAACCGGGCTTTTCAGGTGAGTACTTTTCTGCAGCAAAGAATAAGAGAGCGGGAAAGGAAAATAAATGTGCTTTCTATCACTATTCCTGCTGTTGCCACTGTCGTTGATGGGGTATTTCTGGCTATTTCTCCGGGCTTAATAGCCATTGATGTATTAACTATTGGCGCAGGTCTTACCAGTGCAATTCTCGCCTTTTCCAATTTACGCGTGGAACGTACTACTCAATTCAAACATGAAAGAAATGTGCTTAAGGAAGTATGGCTTGGGGCAGACGACCCCGACTATATTCCCAGTTCCATTTGGTACTATCTGACGCGTAAGGAGTTTAGTGCCCATGATGAACGGAATGTTAGGGAGCAGCTAGTGCAACGCTGGGTAGAGTTGCAGGAAATTGAAGAAGAAAATGAGGATGAAGATGAAGATGAAGTGGACGGCAAAACCGGTCTGCTTTTCGGTGATGGCGGCGTTTACAGTCACGAATACCTGGAAATATGGTCGACTATGCATGAGCATCTCGCGGTGGAGGTAAACCTTATGCAAAAGGATTTGCTAGAGTTGGTGACAGAACTGAATTAAAGCTAATAAGGGTAAATATTCTTAATACGATATTGATGAGTATAGATTTGTAATAGTTCACCTTCCATTGAAATGCTTGAAATAGTATTACCAGAAGTAAGCAATAGTGTGCGGTTTGCCATATCATAATATATAGCGCCGGATATTATAAGATCAGAGAGATTTATATAGTCCGTGTTTTCTGTATTAAAATCATACACCATTAAGTAATATGGTGTGATAGACGGCTGGGGCGCGATTCTGAAAAAATAGATTTTACGTTCCGCCTCATCGTAAAAAAAGGTAGGATTGTCACCCATATACGGAATACTTCCCCGGATTTTCAATTGATTTACTTCTTCAAATGTTTTTGCATTTAGAGTATTTAAAAATTCACCACTATAAAGGAAGAACTCGCTGGAACTAGCGGATTGCAATTCGAAAAAACCATATCCCAGTTCTTTCTCATATGTTAATGTTTTAGAATCTAAATCGTAAGACTGCAAAACCATTCGCTCATAATGTGAAAGTAATAGCAACAATTGATTATCAGCTACCATCATTTGTTCAATGGTGTATCCATCGCCAGCAATTTCAATTTCCTTTTTTAATCGTAATTCCTGGTCATCGTAAATGGAAAGGTAAGTAAGGCTTTCCCTTCCGGTATCGGCAAGTCTGGTGAAGGCTACTATCACCTCCTTGTTATGATGGACAATGCTTTTATTATGGGCAACCCAAAAGTTTTCATCTTCACCACGACTTGCGATTACCTTGCCATCGAGGAGAGAAGCTCTAACAACCTCATTACCAATATATAGCAATAGATAAACCTCATTGCCAATAATGGCAGCATTGCGGAAAACTACCCTTCTACCGTCTAGCCAATAGTCAACGACGATGTCACGAATGCTGTGAGCTGATAAGCCAATCGAAGAAATGCCATTGCCGAAATTTACTTCGTTAGGAGGTCGCTCTACTTTATGATCGTTAAGCACAAGAAATTGAAGGGGCTTTGCGGGTGGTTCAAAAACTGGTTGCTCTATCTCTGTATACCTAGGTGCTTCAGCAGTCTCCTGCTTTTGTTCTTCTGGAAGAATGACCTCGTTCTCCCTGCAAGAAAGAAGAACAATAAGTAAAGTCCATACCAAATGGCTAATTTTCATCCCGCACTGAGCTAGTTATCTCCTAAAATTATGAAATTTATTAGTAGTAAGATAATAAAATATCAAAAATAAATCATATTGACAACTAAGTGTTTGAGTACTTGAAAGTTGCAGATTGGATGTTTGCATCCAGGCTTCTGACACTTTGAAAAAAATGGCAAACGGTACCATTGTCAGTTCTGGCTTCTACCGTTATTATGGATTGATCTGATAAACATTTGAGCTACAAGAAGCATTGTTGCTTCCTATCTTCATTGGATTGAGATGCTTGCCCTAACTTTATCTCTATATAATTATTTTTTAATTACCACATGGCTGTTTACAAACCAACGCTGTCAAAGTGTTACC
>JBGSXH010000573.1:0-1977 GCA_041751515.1 Cyclobacteriaceae bacterium
TTGCTTGGAGTTGGCTCTGATTTTTATTTCTTCATCTTGTGTTTTAATAGAACCACCCGATATATCGCGGTTATTGAATCGGATGGCATTGGCTACTTGTTCAAAGCGAATACCATACCTGCGCAATACTTCTTCTTCCACTTCCACCGATATTTCAAGAGAAGGGAAACCGGATAATCTGACCTGGGTGATAATTCCCGAATTTAAAAAGTCTGTCTCAACCTGTTCGGCAGCTTTTTTCAGTGCCATCAGCGAAACATCCCCTTTTATTCCCAAAAACATGGCAACACTGAGAGATTTTCCTTTGACAACCGATGGTGGCTCTGCACTCACCGGAAATGAATTAATACGGTCAACAGCATTTTTTACCTCTGTAGTTACTTCCTCTAAGTCATAATCATCAAAAGTCTTGATATTGATATTTGCCAGATTTTCAGAAGAAGTAGAGGTGATTTCATCAATGCCTACAATGCCTTTAATTGCTTCTTCAATCTTAATAGTTACGCCTTCTTCAACCTCTTCAGGAGATGCACCTGGATACACCACAGAAACCGAAATGGTGTTGGGTTTGCGTTCAGGAAAAAAGGACTTTTTTAAATTAAGTGAATAACTAATGAAGCCAAATATCCCAACTACCAATATGATACCATTGGCCCATATCGGATAGCGTACAAAGAAATTAACGATACTTCTCATGATTGTTTAATCACTTATTACTACCTTCATGTTATTAGACGCATTAGACGGGGCGTCTACTACGATTCGTTCCCCTTCATCTATCCCATTGATGATAACTTCGTTTTGTAGCACTTGTAAAACATTTACTTTTTTTGTAACAAGTCTGTTTTCCTGTACAATAAATATTTCGTCTCTGTTTCTAAGTACCGACCGATCAATAAGCATACTTTTCGGAATTTTGGGTCCATTAATAACTGCTTTTAAATATTGTCCATCGAAAACTTCCCCAACGGGGCTATCTATGGTGATGTAAATATTTACCGATTGGGTATTGGGATCAACAAAATCTGCTTTTCTAGCGATTTTCCCAGACCAAATCTTGGGGTTTTTCCCATCTTGTAAGATGCTAACTTTGCTACCTATTTTTATATAATTAAGGTCTTTCAACTCAATTGGCACTTTTAATTCTAACTTATCTGTGCGTATGATGGTCGCAATTGTGGCACCAGGGTTGACGACTGAACCAACCTCAATATTTATAGCTTGGATACTACCAGTGTATGGGGCGAATATTTTATATTTTCTATGGTTTTCTTCCAAACTCTTTATTGAATAATATTCACTTAAAATATTCGCGGTTGCTAAAAATGCTTTTTCTTTTACTGTTAAGCTGGCGGGCATGTCAGGTAACTCTTTATTCAGATCGATTGCATTATAATAAGAAAGCCACTTAGGATATGAATCAGGGAAATCGATTCTTAAATCAGGCATTATTGTGGCAAACAGGTTAAGGAAATTGCTTTTTCTCGACTGTATTGTAAGCTTTTGCTCGGCATCTTGAATTCTCAAAAGCAGTTGGCCCTCTTTAAAGCTTTCACCTTCTTTAAAATTAAAACCGGCAGACAGCAGCCGCCCTCCGACCTCAGCAGTCAAGTTTAGAAGTTGAGATGATCCAACACGACCAAAACTCTCTAAATTCACCGGAATATCTTCGTATATTACTTGTTTTACTTTTACATAATTTTTTACTTCAGGAATAGGACGTTGTGGTGGCAACGTTTTCTTGCCAATGAAAAACGAACTAAGCAAAAAAGTCAATCCGAGGATAAGCAGAAATGCAATCCCCATTGCGAGTTTTCGGTTCATGAGTGGCTAGTTAGTAAAAACCTGAGTTCGATTTAAAATAGCACCATTTGATTATTTGCTGGAGCCGTTTCATATTTGATAGTCGGTTTTTTAGGAAGGAATGCGTAGGCTATTAATCCAGAGATCAAATTTGTAATAAAATTAGAAAACGAC
>JBGSXH010000574.1:0-4051 GCA_041751515.1 Cyclobacteriaceae bacterium
AAGAAGTCGTAAATAATGCCGAAAAGCCCAAGGCAGCTGCTTCTGACAACAATCAGACAGTATCACTTCCACCTGCTCTGAAGGTGCCGGAGGGAAGAGTGCATATCGTTAAGCCTTCTGAAACGCTATTTTCTATCTCTAAACGATATGATATTGGAATAGAACTGCTGCAAGAGTGGAATGCGCTGGAGTCTTATGCCATTGCTGTAGGGCAGGCAGTGCTATTGGAAGCACCAAAAACCGCTACCGTTGATGAGGAGCTCACCCGAAAAGTAGCGACAAGTACGCCAGAGCAAAGAAAGCAGCAAATAGGAGAGAATAGTGCAAATGATGGTGGTGCAGCAGCTACTAAGACGCATAAAGTGGAAGAAGGAGAGACTTTGTACAGCATTTCCAGAAAATACGATGTGAGCGTGGCCAAAATTCAGTCGCTTAATAATCTGGAAGATATGAATATTAGTCTTGGTCAGGAATTGATGATAGGAAAAGGTAGCAAAGAAATTGAAGGATCTGCCGATGTAACCACTGCCAACGATGCTTATTCCGAGAATGCAAGATCAGAGAGTCCTGCAGGCAACACTGCCGATACAAAGATTGAAATGTCCGGGAATAAAATTACGGAAATGGGGCTTGCAGAAGTAATCAGAGGAGGGCAAGACAATAAGAAGTTTCTTGCACTCCATAGAACAGCCCCGGTCGGTACGATTGTTCAGATAAGGAATGAAATGAACAACCTCAGCGTTTTTGTAAGGGTAGTGGGTCAGTTGCCGGAAACGGGAGTTAATAACAAGGTAGCTATAAAAATAAGCAAAGAAGCGTATGAGCGACTGGGTGCTGTAGACCAGCGATTTCCTGTCGAGTTATCATACCTGAAACCATAGTTTCAATGAGTTTTCCTCAAGCGCACGCTGATTTAAAAGGATTCCTGGAGGAGAAGTTCAACTTTTACAATAATCCGGATTTTATAACACTCGATCCCATCAGTATTCCACACGCGTATAAGCAGTCCCAGGACATTGAGATTGCTGGCTTTATTGCGGCTATTCTTGCCTGGGGGCAGCGCAAGACGATTATTTCCAAATGTGAGGAGTTTTTAATGCTAATGGACAATGCGCCCCATGATTTTGTGCTTAACCATCAGGAAGCAGACCTACTTCCTTTTGTTAATTTTAAACACCGCACCTTTAACGGTGAAGACGCCTTATATTTTCTTTCCTTTTTTAAAGATTTCTATCAACAGCACGATAGCTTGGAATACGCTTTTCTGAGTGGCGCCAATGATGATATGACGACCATGCTCAGCAAATTTCATGAACGTTTTTTTGCTTTGGATTATGCACCGCAACGCAGCAGAAAACACATCGCCACGCCCAAGAGAAAGTCTGCTTGCAAAAGACTTAATATGTATTTACGATGGATGGTGAGAAACGATAACAGAGGCGTGGACTTTGGTCTCTGGCGTCAAATAAAGCCTTCAGCACTCATATGCCCCTGCGACCTGCATGTTGACAGGGTAGGGCGAAAACTAGGCTTAATTACCAGAAAAAATACCGACTGGCAAACTGCATTGGAGCTCACCGGCAGATTAAAAAGTTTTGATCCGCTTGATCCCGTTAAATATGACTTCGCTTTATTTGGCTTAGGTGTAGAAGCCAAATTGTAAGCAAAGAAGATATTTACAAGCTATTGTCCCCAGGTCTCAGGGTTTTTTCTCCATGCCTGTAGCTGCTCCAGATCTGAAGTGGCAATGTAACCCGCTTGAATTGCTTGCTCCAGCATAACTTCGTAATTACTTAAGCAGTACAAAGCAATCTCAGACTTCTTGTAATTCTCTTCAGCCTGTGGAAAACCATAGGTAAAGATAGCTGCCATGCCTAATACTACAGCTCCCGCCGCTTGCAAAGCTTCTGCAGCTTTGATGGAGCTGCCTCCTGTAGACACAAGATCTTCTATTAAGACAACCCTGGCATTATCTTCTAACCTGCCTTCAATTTGATTGCCCATACCATGATCTTTCGGCTTTGGCCTCACGTAAAGGTAGGGTAGCTGCAAAGCATCTGCAACAAGTGCGCCTTGCGCTATGCCCGCTGTGGCCACCCCCGCTATCGCAGTAGCATCCGGGAATTTGTCTTTGATAAGATCGGCCAAAGCTTGCTTAATAATGGTCCGCGTCTGAACATAAGACAGCGAAAGTCTATTATCACAGTAAATAGGCGATTTCCAGCCAGAACTCCAGGTGTAAGGACTGTCAGGATTTATCTTGATGGCTTTAATTGAAAGCAGTTCGGCTGCAATTTGCCTGGCATGCTTACTGGTGGTTTCATAGCTTATCATAAAGCGAATTTAACAATTTAAGCTTTTACCGTTGGCAGGATGGATAATTATTTTTTTCTTTGTAGATGTTTTTTAGGATAATCATCATCACAGTTGCCTTTGAAACCAAGCGTATCGCTATTGGTTTACAATATAAAGTGCGAAAATTGTGTAATATTGCAAACCATACGTCACCAACCGTTTTTTGAGTATGAAACTTTTTATAAATGACATTCCGGTTGAAATTCTGAGACTTCAGGATATGCCTGATCAGGAGAATTTTGACATCGTCATACGCTCTAAAGGTGATGCCATCGTAGCTGGACAGCTTCAGGATGACGTTTTGCTTATCAATGCAACCACCACTGAGATCGAAAGAGTTTTTATGCTTTTGAAGCAAAATAAGCTTAAAGCACTGGATTCAATTGTTTTTGCAGTAGATGACCATGAGTCGGTTGTCCATTTCATTAAAAAGAAATTTACCGTCATAAAGGCTGCTGGTGGGCTTGTGGTAAAAGATGGAAAATTTTTGATGATTTACAGGTTAGGCAAATGGGATCTTCCGAAGGGAAAACTCGAAAAGAAAGAAAAAAGCAAAGAAGGGGCAATTCGAGAGGTAGAGGAAGAGTGCAGTGTAAAAGTGAAACTTGGTGAAAAAATTTGTGCTACCTGGCATACCTACACCAGAAATGGTAAGCGCATATTAAAGAAATGCAGCTGGTATGAAATGACCTGCCTCGACGAGTCTGACATGGCACCGCAGAAAGAAGAAAGCATTGAAGATGTCCGTTGGATGGATGCCAGGGAGGCCAGAGCTGCACTCTACAATTCATATCCATCCATTCGCGAAGTTTTCAAAGTGTATCATCAACACCAAAAGCAGAAAATATAGATTTGATATTGGATTGAAGTAGGATGCTAAGCTTTATATGGCAGGAAATCGCTTACATCTCCTTTATATCGGTGTACTTCTCGAATAATTGTAGAGCTTACTGCCGCATATTGCGGCGATGTTATTAAGAATACAGTTTCCAATGAAGTATTAATATGCCTGTTTACTTGAGAAATGCTGTTTTCATATTCGAAGTCAGTTGTATTTCTTAACCCTCTTAGTAAGTATTTTGCACCGATCTTCCTTGCATATTCAGCAGTCAGTTCATTATAAAAAATTACACTTACTGCATCATTTCCATGAAAAGTTTCTTTGATCTTATCAATCATGAAATCAAGATCGAAATAGCGCTTTTTACTGGAATTGTGACCAATTGCAATCACTATTTCATCGAACAGAGAAAGACCTCGCAATACAATGTCCTCATGACCTTTTGTAAATGGATCGAAGGAGCCTGGGAAGATGGCTATTTTTTTTGTCATATTAATCGCAGAAGAAGCTGGAAAATACATCCGGATACTGATGTTCCAGAATTTCGTCAAATTTATAGCCGAATGCTAAATGAGAGCCACGGCTGCCAAATGAAAGTTTTCTTATGTATTGATAGAGCTCTTTGAAATATACATTCTCAACATTCAGGTCTCCAAAAATGATAAGCTGATTTTCTTCCTGCTTAAGGTTCAGCTCCTTGAAAACAGTCATCGTATAGCGCAGAAAGTCTTCTTTTTGCTCTATATCAAAGCGATTATAAAATATAAAATCATGTTCCTCACAAACTGCTATATGAAGATGCAAATCTTTCTTCATGAGATAGGCACTTTTGCCGGAAGGTTTTTCTTTATTTTT
>JBGSXH010000575.1:0-8430 GCA_041751515.1 Cyclobacteriaceae bacterium
AGATCGATCGTGAGGGCGCCTTCATTATAGGTGCCAGTGATGGTTTCGCTCTGCCAGCGGTACCTCCGTTGCCCCATGTAGGCAAAGGGCCTGGGACCGGTGACAATGTCGCTTTGGGTAGTTTTCTGCTTTTCCTCTACAATCATTCCAATATTGATTTCAAGCTCGGCAGCTTCAGATTCGGAAAGCCCCCTTTTCTCCAATTCTCTACTGATAGCACCTTTGATTTTTCGGACATTTTTTTCGAAAGTTGGTGATGGAATGTCTTCACTGGTTTCAGTTTCATAAAAATGAAAACTGGTATAGTTTGCGAGCGAGAAGTCTGATGTCGCATCGGTTTCTATGGTTGCAGCGGTGCGACAGGATGGCATCAGTAAGAGCAGTGGAAGAAGGAAAAGAGCAGGCTTGCATTTCGAAAAAATAGTTTTCATGATTAATTTTTAGGTAAAAAAATAATTGCCTGACTAGGAGATAAGGGATGCAGTGAGTTGACTGCATCCCTTTAAAACTTTGTCTAAAATGTCACTATTTCTGGTCTATTATCCAGAATTGTCTCGATTTTCTCCATCACGTCTGCTGTGAGTAGCTTTTTAGCATCTCCTGCTTTCAGGTTGCCTTCGAGCTGGCTGGTTTTAGAGGCACCCATGATGACTGTACTTACATTCGGATTTTTAAGGCACCAGGCCAGTGCCAGCGTTGGCATGGTAATGCTTAATTCCTCAGCCACTTTACTCAACTTTCTTACTTTTTCGATGCCTGATTTAGCGCTCTCGCCAGTAAGTCTTTCGTTGAGCCAATCCAGTTCTTTATGGGCTTCTGCACGGGATTCCGCAGGAGCACCGTCGTTGTACTTTCCGGACAATAGGCCAGACGATAGTGGCGACCAGATGGTGGTACCTAGCCCTATCTCATCCCGATACAACTTGTGGTACTCTCGTTCTACTTTTTTCCTGTGCAGCATATTGTATTGAGGCTGCTCCATGGTGGGTGGTGTCAGATGATACTGTCGGGCAATACTATAAGCTTCCTGTATTTCCTGCGCACTCCATTCGGAAGTGCCCCAGTAGAGTACCTTGCCTTGCTGTATTAGGTCGTGCATGGCGCGAACAGTTTCTTCTACCGGAGTATTCAGGTCCGGGCGGTGGCAAAAGTACAGGTCCAGATAGTCCACCTGCAAACGCTTCAGGGCTGCATGGCAGGCTTCGAAAACTCTTTTGCGGCTCAATCCTTTCTGATTGGGCTTATCACCGCCCCAGAAGACTTTGCTTGAAACGATAAAAGTATCTCTTGGCCAGTTGAATTTCTTAAGGATCTCTCCCATCACTTCCTCGCTTTTGCCGGCAGCATAGGCTTCAGCATTGTCGAAAAAGTTGACGCCATTATCGTAGGCTATGCGCATTAAGTCTTCGGCGGTGCCACCTTCAATCTGTTTTCCGAAGGTGAGCCAGGAACCAAATGAAAGTTCACTTACTAATAATCCTGATTTTCCTAAATTTCTATACTCCATACTGATTTACATATTTTAAGCAAAACAGGCAGTACCGCTAAAAGTTTGAAAGATGTTGGAAAGGGAGGGATGTTCAGCAAATTACTTCAGGTTCCTATGGGAAATTTGTTTTTACAATGCACCCATTAACCTTCTCCTGGCTCTGTTCCAAAGCCAGTGCAGTATGTCGTTGATTTTCTTGGGTGGGTTTTGCTCCCTCAGAAGGCGCAGATATTCGCAGCAAAGTAAACATGTTTTAGGTAGGTTTTTGCCTTGTGTGCGGTCTGTGGGGACACAGTCCAGGGAATGCTCGCGGAAAGGTTGATGCTACACTTCTGTATTCCGTAGAAGTAGTTGGATTATAATCGATAGCGTTTTTTATTACCCGCAGATGACGCTGATATTCGCAGAAAAATAATGGTATTTTGGGTAGATTTTGTCTTGTTTGCGGGCTGTGAGACACAGCCCGAGGAAGGAGGGATAATTGTATGTTATTTTTAAAAATAGGTATGGCATTTATCGCGGCCCAGGCTAAGTCTGTAGTTGAGCATGAATTCATGAGAACCTGTCGTATAGCGGGTCAGATCTGAGAGGGTATAATCATATGCATAACCAAAACCAAAATTTTCGTTGGGCTGCACCATGAATAGCATCACGATCGCATCGTTGCTGCGGTAGGAAACTCCCAGATTGATCAAATCTTTCAGGATAAAATTAGTATTGACGTCATAGCCGACGGGCGAGCCTTCGTGAATGCGTATGAGCACTGAGGGCATCACCTTAAAATTAGGGTCTACATCAAACACTTTTCCCGCTGTTAAAAAGTAATACCTGGCCTCCCTGGCCTGACTTAAAACTGCGTCGTTGTCGTTGTTTAACGTACGATTATTCAACAAGTAGGGGATAGAAAAGCCAAGATAGCTGTCTTTTTTACTGTAGAATAACCCAGTCCCGAAATTTGGGTTGAACTTGCTGAATGAGCCGACATTCGGATCATTGGCATCAACCAGGTCTAATCTGCCAAAATCGCTTTTGAGATTATTAAAGCCGGCCTGTAATCCCATGGAAAGTGTACCTTCCCGAAACCGAATTTGGTAAGCATAGCTACCATACATGCCCAGATCGTTGTGAACACCTACTTGCTCATTGTGGATCATTAAACCTACACCAACAGGCTTTTCACGAAAAGCAGAATGCATACTGACGGCGGTGACGCTGGGGGCACGGTCTATGTTTACCCACTGTTGTCTGTAAATACCCATCACACTCAACTGCTTTTGGACCCCTGAATACGCGGGGTTAATGGCCAGCCCATTGAACATGTATTGCGAATACAGTTGCCTTTGCTGTGCATCCGCATGGGCAATTGTCAGCGATAGCAGGGTGATGGATACGATTATCCATCTTAATAAGACCACTTGTCTTTCTTTTTCCATGATTGTCTTATCTGAAAAGTTCTAAATATCCTGAAACTGGTTTGCTGCCATCGTTTCTATCAACGACGTAGAAATAGGTGCCATCCGGCAGTTGCTGGCGGCCGAGATACATACCACGGTTACCAATGCCTTCGAAGGTCGTGCTGAAGTTGTCGTAACCATTGCTTTCGAAAACCAGGGCACCAGCCTTATTGAAAATCTTAACATTGTTCTGTGGGTAATCTTCAATACAGCCAATGTGCAGGTAATCATTCATGCCATCACCATTAGGCGTTACCCCATTATACACACGCACTTCACCACTGATATGCAGCGTTTGCGTGCTGCTGCAATTGTTTAGATTGTACAGCGTAACCTCATAACTCTTATTGGAAGCATTGAATAAATACGGGCCTACAGCGATTTCCTCGCCATTGTAATGCCACTCAATATTGGACCAGTCCTGATTGTTGATGATGTCCACTTCAGCGTATCCGTTGTCTTTGTTACAAAGCGGATTGGTAACCACATATGCATCGAACTCAGGGTCCTGACGGCGATCCTGAATGCGGACGGTTGCCGGAGGAGAAATACAGCCTGTTACTTTGTGTTGTGCCGTAACCGTATAGCTACCTACAGGCAAGTTGGTATACTGCTCCCCTATAAAGTTGGCTTCGCTACCCACCTGCGTACCATGGAACCAGTGATAAGTATAGTCATTGGACATTCCTGGTATTTGTGCCTGCAAGTGACCATTCTCATTAAAACAATCAGTCATCTGTGAAATTACTGCTACATCAGGAGCTGGTATGCCTCCACGATGGTCGGTCAGTGTTTTAGAAACAGTAGTGGCACAGCCCGTAGTTGTATGTGTGAGCACAGCGGTATAAATTCCCATGGGCAGGCCTGTTATTGACGAACTGTTGCTCATGCTTGTACCACTGGCATTTTCAGCAGCATACCATTCAATTTTGTAGCTGAATATATTGCCGCTGCTGAGACTGATCATCATTTCACCATTAGGCTTGTCTTCAAAACAGTTGGTAATAGGTACGTCCGTGATGCTGAACTCAGGGTCCATTCTTTGGTCTTCAATGATAATCTCCTCGGAAGGTATATAGCAGTTAGGTGCAGCATTGTACGTAGCTTTGGCATAGTATCGTCCTGCAGCAAGATTGGATATGTCATCGCCGTTGAATGGAATATCAATGTATTCACCATTTTCTAAGACTTGGTGAAATGTGATGGTAAAATCTTCTATTTGGAAATTAGCTTCAGGGATGAAGTTGATACCAATTGCGCCATTATTGCTTTCGCAATAAGTGAGGTCCTGAATTTTGGAATTATCAAAATAACCCCGAGGACGTCCATCTTGGATAAATCGTGCACCGGCGAGGAATGTACAGCCTGTGGCAAGGTTAGTAGTATAGGCAGTATACCAACCGACCTCACTATTTTCTAATGTAAAGGTATTCGTTGCTATTGGGTTTTCACCTGGAGGGAATACTGTATTGTATTCACCTGTATACCAGTTCACTTCAAAGGCACCGGTATTTTGCGCACTGTTTACGGTAAGGGCGATGCTGCCGTTGTCTTGCTGACAGTCAGTATTATTTGATATGGTAAAGTCAAATTCAGGTACCTGCAATTCATTTTCCAGTGAAAAGTCAAATGTTTCCGTGCAGTTCGTGTTTATTGCCGTTACCTCTACAAAGTAAGTCCCTGCTGCTAGTCCATCGACCGTAGCCAAATCAGAAAGCTCAAGATTAGGACTTCCTTCTGCGTACCATCGAAAGGCAAAACTTGTTGTGCTTGAAGAGGGCTGATTGCCATAACGAAGACTTTCTATCGTCAGACTGCCATTGGCTCCCTGGCCGGTAGCAAGGCAGTTAGTCGGGTTGGATGATGCAATTTCATTAACGAGTAATGTTTCATTTTCCTTTGCAATTTGGAATGTTCCTTCCACGGTACAACCATTGTTAGGTGAACCATTGGCGGTGATCAGATAGCCATATGTGCCATCCTTCAGACCGGTAATGCTATGATTATCATCAAATGCATCAAGTTGAACCCTGTTATTATCACTGATGCTAAACCATGCAATAGAAGCGCCGGCAGGAACTGTTTCCAATTCGGCTGAGCCGGTGCCAAAACTATCATCACAGGATCGGTCAGGCAGGGTGGGTAATAGCTCAACAATTGGATCATAATGCGGAACTTCTAATGAGATTGGCGTTGTATAGCTCACTTCACAACCAGAAGCAAGATGTGTTGCGCTAAAGGTGTATGTACCCGCTGGTAAATCCGTGGCGGTTGCAGCAGTCTCTCCGCTCAGTTCATTTCCAGCTTCGTCAAACCAGGTAAAGGTGAATTCTGCAACATCTACAGGAGTATTGTTTAATTTAACCGCATTGACCGTAATGTCTCCAGTTGCGGGATCACAATCTTCAGGTTGGGTCGTATTGATGTCTTCGACTATGACCATAAAATTGTATGGATTTGCCAAAACCTCAAATTCCTTCGAGAATGTACAGGTAAGTCCCGGGCTATTATTCTTTGTGATGTCAATGGTATAAATGCCTGCATTTAAATTGTCAAGATCAGTAACAGCATTACCATCAGCATTCGTCCAGCTGATCGTGAAATCTGATAAATCGTAAGTAACATCATTGTCATCTTCCGACACAATTGCCTGAAGAACTAGTGCACCATTGCCCACATCGTCACTACAGAAGTTATCAGGCGTGCTTTCCACGATGAAATCAAATGCAGGAATGTCGTCCTGAATAACATAAGTTCGTTCGATGCTGCTACAGTTCAATTGACTACGGATGCTTAATATATACTGCCCAGCTGCAAGGTCGGTAATAGATGCTTCGTCAGAAATGAAGCTATTCGGACCGGTCCAGCTGAAGGTATAATTGGTCAAATCAGTGTCCCAATCAGCACCAAGCTGAATACCAGCAATACTAATGCTGCCATTGGGTGAGCAATCCGTTTGGCTGGCGATAGTTAAATAATCTGTATCGGCTAAGCCTGGCAATACTGGTGTAATGCTTAGGTCATTGATAAAGAACTGTTCACTGGTAAAACAGGCCATGTTAGGACTGTCTCCCTTCTGAACGAATACGGTATAATCTCCAGGATTTAATCCATCGAATACAACAAGATCGTCATTGCTTTCCTGCAAGGCAGTGCCAATGGGCATCTCGATTAAGGCACCAGTGAAAAGCTTAACAGTATTTAATCCACCAGAGCTCACTTCCAGGCTAATGCTACCATTGCCTGGATTTTGATTATCAACGCAGATTGTGTTCGCCATTGGATCATCTAAAACCAATACCGGTGAGCTGGTATCATCATCAATAGTGATCAACACAGGAGCCGAAGTACAACCACTTTCCAGATCTTTAATGGCAATTGAATAGTCTCCTTCTCTCAATAATTCAAAGTCTAAACCACTGGTTCCGGTACTGATTGTTTCGGAGAATCTCATGACAGTGACTTCAAAGTCACTTGAAACACTACCATTGATAAGCAGGTCGGCGATTTCTAATGCGCCATTGGCCGGCGTACAATCGGTACGTGGGGTAGGGGTCACAGTAAAAGTAATAGGAGTCTCTTCAAATCGAATTCTATAAGGGGCCGATGTGGTTGTACAGTAAGTGTCCAAATTGGTCACAGTTACTGTATAATCACCCGCTGGAAGTTCCTCAATGTCTTCATCGGTACCCATAATGTCGCCACTAGCATTTGCCCAGCTATACTGGAAACCATTCGCAGGAGTATTGCCATCTGGGTCTGTAGCTGTGATTGCTATACTGCCATTATCGCTTTCACAGAAACGATCGTCTTGCAGCACATCGAGACTGATAACCGGTGCCTGGGCATCATTTTCAATAGTAAAATGGTAAGGCTGTCCGGGGCAACTTTCATTGCTAGGGTCAGAGGTGTCAAGTGGCACAATTTTGTAATCACCAGGAAGTAATCGGGTGAACAATACTGTCCCGTCTTGTGCTGGGGTAGTGAGTGTACTTAAAGGGTTGTCCTGATCGTCGAATAAAGAAAATTCGTACTCCATTTGATTGATATCATCTGAAGAACCATCTATGAAAATGGCATTTACTTCAATTTGACCATAGAATTGGTCGGCTACATTCTTGCTTTCGTCAAATATTTCACATGATGAAGCATTCGCTATTGCAATTTCATTAATGGCGGGTGCATCTCTGTACGGCAGATAGATAGGATGATCAGATGTACAGCCAATAAGGTTGTCCGTAATGCGGACCAAATAATTGCCCGAACTAAGTGCTTCGATGGTAGATGTAGCACCGCTGGAAGTAATGTTGGAGGTGATTTCACTTTCAGCTCCATTTTCAATTTTAAACCATTGATAGGCAAAGTCGCTATGGCTGTTTTCAATCTCTAATACAATTTCTCCGACATCATCATTACAGAAGGAGGGCACAGTAGTAGATTGCACGTCCAGTTCCGGAATTTGACGGTCTATGGTAATGGTCGCTTCTGTTATGCAATGGTGTACTGTATGTATTGCCTGAACAGTATAAATACCGTCAGTAAGGTCTGTAAATGTAAAATTTCCGGCGTCGAAATTAGCCGTTAAAGGGGTCCCGCTGGCGTTGGTCCCTGAGAATAAAGTATAGTCGAAGTCAGCTAAATCACCCCCGTCTGTGCCTGTAATGCTAATGCTGCCATTCACCGGAGCACATTGCGTGACTGTTGTATGGTTTAATGCAATGGCTACATCCTCCTGATCGTCCTGAACAAAGGCAGATCTCACAAAATGACAACCTGTCTCTGTATTACTTATTTTTAAATAATAGGTCCCTTCCGCAAGATTCTCCAGTAGTTCACCAGTTCCTATTGCCGTGGTACTTGTGAAGTCAGGGTTTTGAGTGAACCATTCGTAAGTGTAATTGGCCGCAGCAGCCGCATTGTCCGGAGTGCTGGCGGTTAAGGCGCCACTTGGTAAGGCAGGATCACAACTTTGCTGCTCTTTTACAGCAATATTTGCCCGAGGCCTCGTGATCGTTTCATTGATTTGTATTGAAACGGGTGCAGAGATACACTGAAAGTCCTGGTGTGTAGCAGTAACCGTATAAGCACCCGCAGCCAGCGTATTGCTAATTGTTGCTTCGGTCGGATTTTCGATCGAAGCTACAATCACATCGCTGGCATCTTTAATAATGAAGTGATAGTCAGCAATATCTTTCTCTACGCCTTCTTCGCGCACCCTGGTGATGATGATTTCTCCATTAGGATTACACCAGGTCTGGTCAGTCTTTGTTAAGATTAAAGTAGGAATAACATCTTTGGTTGCTGGCGTGATAGTGGTAAATGGCTCCTCACACTGGGTAACCGTATTCTTTATCATTACTGTATAGCTGGTTTCAGGCGCGAGATTGCCGATAGTGGCTGCACTTAGATCAGTATTTAATACATTGTTTTCATCTCCAGTAGCATACCACTGGTATTCGAAAGTGCCAGCCTGATCAGGTTTGGCTG
>JBGSXH010000576.1:0-5719 GCA_041751515.1 Cyclobacteriaceae bacterium
TGGCAGCGCAATATGAAAGCTTTTTATTGCCTTTGCCGGTGATTTTATCTTTACCGACCGGTATTTTTGGTGCATTCCTGGCGCTGCAACTGATGGGCTTGCAGAATAATATTTACGCACAGGTCGCGCTGATTATGCTCATTGGTTTGCTGGGTAAAAATGCCATTTTAATCATAGAATTTGCTGTTCAAAGAAAAGCGGAAGGCCTTTCCACCTTGGAAGCGGCTATTGAAGGTGCTGTTGCCAGATTAAGGCCGATTTTAATGACATCCTTCGCGTTTATAGCAGGTTTAATTCCGCTTTGCATTGCTACCGGAGCAGGAGCAATAGGTAACCGCTCTATTGGTACGGCTGCTGCCGGAGGAATGTTGGTAGGTACAATTTTTGGCCTCATCTTAATTCCGGGATTATACGTGCTCTTCTCAGGAAAAAATAAGAAGACGACGGGTAAACCAAAGTCCATTGAAAAAACAAAGCATGAAGAGGCGGCAATAGCCATTGCTAATAATTAAAAAGCTTATGTATTTAAAGCGTTTCCACATCAGTATTTCTTTATTATTCATCATGCTATTGGTGGAAGGTTGCAAGATTGCCGATCCGCCGCAGTTGATGGGTACGATTAACAATCCCGATACCTTCCAGGGAAAAACTGACAGCACAAGTATTGGAGATTCGCGTTGGACCAACTTTTTTAATGACAAGCATCTCGTAAAGCTGATCAATATAGCATTGGAGCAGAACCTGGATTTGCTGACTACTTTGGAAAGAATTGAACGAGCGCGGGCGGATTTTGACATCAGTAGAGGTGCTTTGCTGCCATCTGTAGATTTACGCTTCCGTGGTCGTACGGGTAATTTGAACGAACCGCTGCTGGAGAACAATATTAATGGTGTTAATATCGATAACCAGGTGCAGGATTATTTTTTAGGTTTTCATAGTCATTGGGAGGCAGATATCTGGGGAAAGCTTAAAAGCCGTAGAAAAGCAGACTACTACCGTTTTCTTGCCTCAGAAGAAGGACTACATCTGACGACCACTTACCTTGTTGCAGAAGTAGCAAGGCAATATTATGAATTGCTCGGGCTGGACAATGAGCTGGTGACGATCGAAAAAAACGTTGCGCTGCAGGAAACGGCACTAGAATTAATAAAAATACAGAAAATTGGAGGTAGAGCCACCGAATTGGCCGTACAGCAGTTTCATGCCCAGCTGCTGCGCACGCAAAGCCTGGGTATAGAGAAAAAGCAACGCATTATTGAAGTAGAAAATCAAATTAACGTATTGTTAGGACGGTATCCGCAAAGCATCACCCGCGATATATCTATCCTGGACCAGCATTTGCCAGAAGTGGTAAAAGTGGGCGTTCCTTCCAATATGCTGTTTCGCCGGCCAGATATCCGGCAGGCAGAAATGGTGTTATTTGCTTCAAAATTTGATGTGGAGGCGGCCCGAGCAGAATTTTACCCTTCGTTCACCATTACACCTTATGCGGGCGTGCATTCTCATAATATTACCACCATTTTAAACGCTCCTCAATCATTGATCTTTGGATTTATTACCGGGGCAACAGCACCGATTTTTGAGAAAAGGCGAATTCGTGCCAACTATAACCGGTCCATAGCTTTTAATAAAGAGGCCTTTTATAACTATCAGAATGCGATCCTCACGGGTTATGAGGAAGTGACCTCCAGTCTGAACAGAGTTGAAAACTTTCGGGAAATTTATTATCTCAGAGAGCAGGAAACAGCTGTTTTGCTGGATGCCGTCAGCACTGCCAATGCCTTGTATTCCGCTGGTTACGCTTCTTATCTGGAAGTCATTACAGCCCAACGAAGTGTGCTGGATGCTGAATTAAGCATGACCAATACCAGAAAAGACGCATTTATTGCGATTATAGACCTCTACCGTGCATTGGGTGGCGGATGGTATTAAGCTGTAGTCAAGTCAAGCTTTAAACAAATTTTAACAATTTTCCTTTAAAAATGCTTTAAGCAGATACGTTTTGTTTGCGCACCGGAAAGACCCTTGTTTTGCAGGCTGTGGTATGAAAATTTTTTGAATGATGAGGATAACATGTTTTGCATCAATTTCATATACCTAATATCTACCTTGCTGAAAAGTTAACTTTTGGACAACAATAGCCCGTACATTTATGAAACACATTTTTTTATTGACTTTAATGTCTGCTCTTGGGCTTATCAGCTGTTCGGAAAACCGGATGGAGCGTAGTGAACAACCGCAATCCAGGTCTACTAAATGCTATATGTCTGTCATTAGAAATGATAGCATGATGATGCAAATCACCGTGAATGATGATCAGGTGGAAGGTTTACTACAGTACAATTTTGACGAAAAGGACGATAATAATGGCAGCATCGCAGGCACCTTAAAAGGCGATACGCTGTTCCTGGACTATACTTATAATGCCGAAGGCAAGACTTCTGTAAGGGAAATTGCCTTCTTGTACGATGACAAAAAATACATTCCTGGTTATGGACCGATGGAAGAACTGAACGGAAAACTGATTTTTAAAGACAAGTTAGCAATTCGCTTCGATGAAGCGCATGCATTTAAGACAGTGGAGTGTCAGTGAACTACCTGGTAAGTATGGCGTCGGACATTTCCACAATCAATACTTCTATTGCTTGCTGGACTCGTCCATGAGCTTTTGTAAAGTAGCCTTATCATAATGCTTGCCCTTGGCAATGGTTATTTCCAGCGTGTTAAGATGATGAATATCTTCCAATGGATTATTTTTTAATACGATAATATCGGCCACTTTTCCTTTTTCAATACTGCCATAAAATGCCTCCAGGCCAAAGAATTGTGGTCCGTGAATGAGGGAGGTGCTCAGCGCCTGTTGCGGACTCAGCCCGGCTTTTACCATTTCCTGCAGTTCGCCCAACAAGGAAGCGCCTGGGTAGACATAAGAATTGAATGCGCCGCCATCGGACCCCGCCAGGAGTAGAACACCGGCTTCATACATGGGCAATACCATGGAGGTAAACTGTTTCTCTGTTTTATCGCGCATGTTATTGCCGGAAGCTCTTGCTCTTTTTGCACCTTCCACTCGGCCTTGATAGCTTTCCTGAATCTGCGGGCCCATGTATTGCAATAATGAATCCTGCTGATGGTCAACATCCAGCACATTGGCCAATACACTGCTGATGTAAAGCGTCGGCGTGATATATACTTCCGCTGAAGCCAGTTTGTCAAATACTTCATCAGCCAGCACAGGATCATAAGTATCAATTAAAGGGGTAATCATACCATAGCCCAAATTCAGCTGATCAAGGCTGTCTGCCTTCGGCGAGCAGGCTTTCAGTACGTAATAAAGATGCTCTGAACCATCTAACCCATAGTCGACTGCTTCCAAAAGATTAGCTGACATTGGCATATGCCCTGTAGAAGACAACCCACGCTTTTTAGCAGCCTTGATAATGCCATAAAAAGCTTCCTTGGTCAAGTTGCCATCGTACATTTTCACATAATCCACCCCGATCGCTTCCAGAGAATCGAGTGCTGCAGTAATGTCTTCTTCGCTGACAACCTTCAGCGAGCCATCCCAGGCTGGCTCGGAACCGTCGAGTTTGGGTCCTGAGCTAAAGATCATTGGTCCATTCAGCTGGCCTGCCAAAATATTATCACGCCATTCGAGTACAGATGCAGTAATATCACCTCCGGCATCCCGCACGGTTGTTATGCCGTGAGCCAGATAAAGTGGCAATAATGCCTTGTTTTCAGCTATCATCTCTTCGCCGCCACGAAAATGGACATGATTGTCCCAAAGCGCAGGCATGACATATTTTCCGTTCAGCTCTATTGTGGTTGTGCCTGAATAAGCTTCTGAGTTGCTCATCTTATCTACAAAAACAATAGTATCTGCCCGAATGCCAATGAGTTGATCTGCGCTCACCTCACCGCCAGCGATATCAATAATTTGTACATTGAGCAAAAGCAGATCCGCATTTTCTGCTTCCGGGCTGCTACAGGCGTACACAGAGAATGCACAAAAGAGGGCAACAAAAGACGGAAATTGCTTTATGAAGGGGAGATTTGGCATGGCAAAGTGTTTATGGTGATTGGACAATGTACTAATTTTATCCATGTTTATAGCGAATATAGCATCGGAAAGTCAGGTACATATGCAAATCACTCGGCAATAGAAATTTGTGGTTGCAGGAATCTTAATCTGCAAGTAAACTTGGGAAAGATGGCGTTCGGCTGCAATCTTGAAAGTCTTGGCATGAGCCTTATTTGGAAGCAGCGCAAAGCCAATCTCGAATAGGGCAGCACAAGGGGATGTATTCATCCATTCAACTTTTTTATTGGAAAATTAAGGATCTCAGGCTAATTTACTGCATGCTTTGTAAAATCCGGTGAAGAATATGACCCATCCTCAGAAAAAAGGATCACTTTTCTCTTTATTGCCCTTTTTTGTTTTCATTAGTCTCTATCTCTTTGTCAATATAATACTAGGCGATGATTTCCAGATGCCCATCCTGGTAGCATTTCTTATCGCTACGCTCGTGGGTTTTATTCAATTTCCCACCATCAGGTTTGAAGAAAAACTGAGCGCATATTGTACTGGTGCCGGGAACCCGATCATTATGATGATGATCATGATATTCTTGTTTGCAGGTGCATTTGCGGCACTGGCCAATCATATTGGTGCCATAGATTCCATAATCAATTTTTCACTCACCTTCATTTCACCTTCATTTTTTATTGCAGGATTATTTCTGATTGCTGCTTTTATCTCCATATCGATCGGTACTTCCGTCGGTACCATTGTTGCGCTGGCGCCATTGGCTGTAGGGCTGGACAGCAGTGTAGGCGGTACCCTGGCCATTTCACTTGCTGCCATCATAGGTGGAGCCATGTTTGGCGATAACCTGTCTTTTATTTCTGACACTACCATTGCAGCTGCCAAGACGCAGGATATTTCCATGAAAGATAAGTTTAAGGTGAATATCCGCATTGTTATTCTACCGGCTATACTGGCTTTCCTGCTGTATGCATTTGGGGGTAATTTTCAGCTGAGCGACAGCATTACCATTGGTAATTATGAACTCATCAGTATTGTACCCTACATCCTAGTGTTTGTTGTCGCTGTACTTGGGGTGAATGTGATCTGGGCTTTGGTTATAGGTATTGTCGCGACCTTTTTTGTAGGGATATATACCGTTGATCTCAATCTTTGGCAAGCTGTCACTGTGCTCAATACCGGTATGCAGACCATGTTTGAACTGAGTCTCATTTGTATCGTGATAGGGGGTATGGTGGGGATCATTCGGCTGCATGGGGGCATCAATTATATTTTACGAATGGTAACAAGCGTCATACAGTCTGAACGCGCTGCCGAACTTGGCATTGCAGGACTCACCGCCCTCATCAATGCTTCAATCGCCAACAATACGATTACCATCATTATTACAGGACCCATTGCAAAGGAAATAGTGCAGCGGTACGATCTGGACCCTCGGCGGAGTGCCAGTATTATGGATACGATCGCCTGCACCGTGCAGGGTTGTTTGCCCTACGGCGGGCAGGTGCTGGCCGTCCTCGCCATCGCCCAATACCAGGTGGGTGCTTTTGAAGTTATCAGCCAGATGTATTACCCCATGTTCGTTGGTGTAGCGACTTTGCTTGTGATTGTCTTGAGGAAGTATGTGAGGTAGGCTCCTTGTTATGAAATGCATTTTTGATTTTTATGGTA
>JBGSXH010000577.1:0-5753 GCA_041751515.1 Cyclobacteriaceae bacterium
GTCAGAACCTTTGACTACCCCTAACAGTGTGTGTACTCTAAAGATCACAATCACTATCGCCAGCAGTAATATCCCTCCTAATGCAATTATGGCTTCAAACATAAATTTATTATTTGCTTGGTATGAGTACTAAACTATTTAAATATGATGATTTACGCTTTCCTGCAGCATAGGATGGTTTTTAGCTATCAACGACGCTTTTGCTAAGCCCGCTAACACTACGAATACGAACCCTGCACCATATAGCATGGTTATCCCAATTTCCATAAATCCAAATCCACCATTATCCACCAAAGTTCCTGGGGTAATCATAAGATAGAAATCGAACCAATGGCCTACTAAAACAACAACACAAACTATTTTTAAGAAGATGGCATGACGCTTAGAATCACGTGTCATTAAAACCAAGAACGGAAAGAAAAAGTTTAGTCCGAGATTCATAAATAGAATAATACTATACTGGTCGCTAGCTAGTCTTTCAATAAAGTAAATTGACTCCTCTGGAATGTTAGCATAATAAATAAGCAAAAACTGAGAAAACCAGATATAGGTCCAGAAAATCGAAAATGCGAAGACAAATTTTCCAAGATCATGCAGGTGATTGGCATTGACAATTGATAAATAACCGGCTTCTTTCAGCAGAATAACGATGAGCGTTATTGCAGCCAAACCACTGACGAACCATGAAGCAAATACATACCAACCGAACATGGTACTGAACCAGTGTGTATCAATCGACAATACCCAGTCCCAGGCAGATGTAGAGGATGTTACAGCGAAAACAACAATAAAAATCGCTGAAAATTTAATCATTTTATAATAATGCACTGTACCCCCGTTCATGTCTTCGGCCAGCGATTCTTTTCGAAGTATTCTAAACAATAAATACCATACAACAAAGTATACTACCATTCTAACAACATAAAATCCGAAATTCAGGTAGCCTTCTTTTCCAGCTATTATAGCGTCATACCGAGGATCATTTTTATCGTATAGATAATCGTGTGTCCAGTGAAAAAGATCGTGGTTTGCCACCAGGAAAGTCACTAACATGAGCACTCCAGCAATCGGCAGCCAGTTGCCAAAGGCTTCGGGCACACGCTTGATAGAAGCAGACCAACCTGCTTGCGAAACATATTGAAGTGCTACAAAGAAAACACCGATAAGGGCGATACCGGTAAAGAATACGTTATTAATCCAAAGGTTTGCAAATAAACGTTGCGACCAGTGAAATCCGTGGTGAGCAGCATCTGCCTCTTCAGCACCGTGTCCTCCGCCGGATGGGATGAATATGATGCCGATTACCAATGCTACAAGGCCAATGGCTGCGAGTATTCCCAGCATCTTCTTAGCCCCTGCGGTAAATATGAACTTTTCCTCAGTCATGATAGATTTAGCGTAATTTATAAATACTGAATTAGCTTCTGCTCCACGCAGTTATACTTTATTGTTGCTGTAATTTCTGTACGTACTGCACAATTTTCCACCTGTTTTGAATAGATACCTGAGAACCATGAGGCATCATCCGGCCTTTACCGTATGTTATGGTATGGAAAATATGGCCTTCTGAAAGGTCTTTAACTCTACCCTGAGAGTAGGAAGGAACACCTAAAAATACCTGACCAACAGCGCCATCTCCCTGTCCGGCACCACCATGGCAGGCCACACAATAACGGTTATAGAGTTCCATGCCCTCATTGGCAATTTCATCGGATTTTTCCAACGGGCTTTTAACATTGGCAGCAGCGTAATCGATACTGTCTTTATGCACCCGATAAGGAAGTTCCTTGGTATCAGTCCTTCTTACTGTATTGGCAACAGGTTCGCGCATGGTCATACCGTGCGGGTTGTTTGGATTAGAATTATAAAACTCCCCAACTTCACTGTCTTCCAGCGAGGACAACCATTTACCGGAACCCTTATCTGTAATTTGTGTCAACGGCTCGTAAGCTATCGAGTGATACATTTGGGGCGCATATTCCACCCCCGGATCATCACCACTTGCACTACAGGAATAAAGCCCTGTAGCTGCCGCCAGTATTATGAGTAAATTTATTTTAGTATATGAAAACATACCTACGCTTTATTGCTAGTTGTCAAAATTTTTAGGATTCACTTCAGAAGCACCAGACTCACGGATAATGTCTTGAATCTGCTCAGTAGAGAATTTGTTTTTGGCAAGGTCAATCGCCATTACATGCTTATCATCGGTACTTCTAAGATCAAATATCTTCGCTTTCCCATAAGGCTTCAAATCTGATTTTACAAGAAAAACACCTACCATCCCTAAAGCAGACAGCAGCACTGTCAACTCAAAAGTAACCGGTATAAATGTGGGAAGTGGAGTATGGTCTTTTCCACCAATGATCATAGGCCAGTCAATACCCAACATAAAATACTGCATTAATAATGCAAGTGATGTACCCAGCAGGCCAAACATAAATGCTGCTACTGGCAGCCTTGATTTTTTGTATCCAAGTGCATCCTCCAATCCATGTATTGGGTAGGGTGTATACACTTCATGAATACTGACTCCATTGGCGCGTACACGCTTTACAGCAGATAGTAGCACGTCCTCATCATCGAATATTCCCAGGATAAAGTTTTTACCGCTTTCCATATTATTTAATTGAAGGTTTTTTGGTAGTAGATGATTTTAGTACACTTTTCACTTCTGCCATGTTGATTACCGGGAAGAATTTGGCGAACAATAAGAACAGCGTAAAAAACAAACCAAATGTGAATAGGTAAACACCCATATCATACAAGGTTGGAGAGAACATCGCCCATGATGATGGTAAATAATCTCTATGCAATGAAGTAACGATGATTACAAATCGCTCGAACCACATACCAATATTCACCACAATAGACAGAATGAATGTAGCTACTAAACTTGTTCTTATTTTTTTGAACCAAAATAATTGCGGTGAAATCACATTACAGGTCATCATAGACCAATACGCCCACCAGTAAGGACCAGTCATTCTATTTAAGAAAGCATATTGTTCTGCATCCACCCCAGAGTACCATGCCATAAAGAACTCGGTAATGTAAGCGATACCTACTATCGAGCCTGTTACGAGTATGACGATATTCATTAACTCAATATGCGTAATGGTAATATAATCCTTAAGTCGATAGACATGCCTGGTAACCAGCATAAGTGTCAATACCATTGCAAAACCGGAGAAAATCGCCCCTGCCACAAAGTACGGAGGAAAAATCGTCGTATGCCAGCCTGGTATCACAGAAGTTGCAAAGTCAAAAGATACGATGGTGTGTACCGACAATACTAGTGGCGTTGCAAGACCAGCTAATATCAGTGAAACTGTTTCATAGCGCATCCAGGTTTTTGCCGCACCGTCCCAACCAAAAGACAGGGCTCCGTAAACAACTTTAGAAATTTTGCCCTGCGCGCGATTTCTAATAGTAGCGAAATCAGGAATGAGACCTATATACCAGAAAACTAATGAAACAGTAAAGTAGGTACTAATAGCAAATACGTCCCAAAGTAATGGCGAGTTAAAGTTTACCCATAACGAGCCAAAGGTATTAGGAAGCGGCAGTGCCCAGTAAAACCCTAACCAGGGACGTCCCATGTGAACCACAGGAAACAATGCAGCACACATAACTGCAAAGATTGTCATCGCCTCTGCGGCCCTGTTGATGGACGTTCTCCATTTCTGACGGAAGAGCAATAGTACAGCAGAAATCAAGGTTCCTGCATGACCAATACCAACCCACCAAACGAAGTTAGTGATGTCCCAGGCCCAACCTACAGTTTTGTTTAAGCCCCACATTCCTATACCATTCCATACGGTCATACCAAGAGCATAACCTCCAATGGCGAGTGCACCAAGGGCAGCAGCCATTCCCAACATCCAGGATTTAGTTGGTGGCCCTTCGACTTGCCGACAAATGTCGTCGGTAACGTCTTTGTAAGTTTTACCCCCTGTTACTAAAGGCTCACGTACGGGTGAAGTAACCTGCATATCTTTATAATTTTAGATAAATTAAGCGTTTTGTTCTTCTAAATCTTTGTTCCTGATTTTCGTCAGGTAATACATATTAGGCTGCACATTAATCTCTTCCAGAACGTGATATGCTCTTCCTTCGACTTCATCGTTAAGAAGTTTTACAATATTACTTTCGGGATCGTTAAAGTCTCCAAATACCAAAGCGTCTGCCGGGCATGAGCTGGCACAAGCGGTAGTTATTTCTCCGTCTTTGGGTCTGCGTCCTTCTTTCTTAGCAGTCAACTTGCCTGACTGAATTCGCTGCACGCAGAGTGAACATTTCTCCATTACTCCCCTTGCTCTTACCGTTACATCCGGGTTCAACACCATTTTACCAAGGTCGTTGTTCATGGATGTGTTATCTGCAAACTGGTCGTTATCATGGTACTTGAACCAGTTAAATCGGCGCACTTTATAAGGACAGTTATTGGCACAGTATCTCGTACCAATACAACGATTATAAGTCATTTGATTTAAGCCTTCTGTGCTATGCGTTGTGGCAACCACCGGACAAACCGTTTCGCAAGGTGCATTATTACAATGCTGGCACATCATCGGCTGAAAAGTTACCTCAGGGTTTTCCGCAGCTTCCTCCAATCCTTTAATATCGTCGGCATCTGCATCACTACTATAGTACCTGTCAATACGCATCCAGTGCATATCTCTCCTATTCAATACTTCCTGCTTTCCAACGACAGGCACATTATTTTCAGCATGGCATGCAATCGTACAGGCGCTACATCCAGTACAGGAGTTTAAATCGATCGCCATCCCCCAATGGTGATTAGGATAAGCATGTCCCTCCCAAAGGCTTACTGAACCAGGGGCTACCATACCTTCAGCAGTCGCAATTTTCGGGAAATAACGCCCTGCTTGAGGATCTTCTTTATATTTGGATAATACAGACTCCTGAATTACCGTTTCACGGCCCATATAGGTCTGGTGGGTCTGCGTTTGCGCAATGCTATAAGATTCAGAAGCTTTCTCTATTGAGACATTTTCTATGACGATGTACTGGCTTGCACCCTGCTGCGAAGCGGCGACGATTGGATAAGCATTCACGCCCACCTCATTACCAACTTTCCCTGCATGCGTTCTTCCATATCCTAATGCCAAACCAACAGTTCCTCTGGCCTGCCCTGGCTGCACTAAAGCTGGCACTTTAAAGCTTTGTCCATTGACACTCAGGTTTACCATGCTGGTATTCCCTTCAGACATTTTTATGCCAAGGTCACTGGCCATACTTTGGGAAATTGTCACGTAATTATCCCAGCAAGCTTTGGTCACAGGATCTGGCATTTCATGCAACCATGGGTTGTTGGCCATGCTTCCTGTGCCGAGACCTACTTTTTGATATAATGCAAGTTCTACGCCTTCGCTATTCGTTTTGTAAGTACGTGCTATATTTTGACCTGCTTCCGCTACATTGGCACCAAAACTTCCGGCACCTTCTGAAGTCACTTCGGTCTCCAAAATACCGTTGAATAAACTATCGTCCCAGAAACCATCGAAGTCCATACCATTGCCATTGCTGGCAAAAACAGATGAACGCCATCTGCCTCTGATAAAGTCAAAGTAATCTTCTCCACTTCCAGACCACTTCAGGAAGCTTTGTTGCGCCTGTCGTGTATTAAATAACGGAGAAATTGTAGGCTGCATTAAGCTATACTGACCCGCTTTGGGCTCAGCATCATTCCACGACTCCAGATAATGATTATCAGGAGCGATTATAGA
>JBGSXH010000578.1:0-5907 GCA_041751515.1 Cyclobacteriaceae bacterium
TTCACCGCCATCAGGATCGGTGAAAGCTGAGCTTAAATCGACAGTAAGTGGAGGGTCATTTTCATTGGCATCTACATCATCTATACCAGCATCAACAAGAGGAGGCTGGTTAGGTTCGGGATTTACATTGACGAAAAAATCTTCGTTCACCAAATCGCCGGCTTCATCGGTTGCCCTGATCACCAGTCTGGCTTGACCAGTTTCATTCTGCGTGATGGAGATAGTCAAAATATTCTCTTCTACAACCGTAGCGATGAGTTCCTCATTGCTATTAATACTTACAGTATAGTTTAGTGGCCCACCGTCAGGGTCTATAAAATGATCATCGAGATTTAACACTATTGGATCGCTGTTAACCAATACTGTAATGTCTTCAATTTCTTCGACTACTATTGGCGGCCTGTTGGGTGCAGGGGCTACCGTCAATACGAAGGTGTCAGTTACATTGGCGCCATCGGGATCAAACGCAGTAATTGCTATGTTGGCATCTCCATTGGCACCTTCCATCAAAGTAAGGGTCATGATGCTTTCAGAAATGGTAACTGACACAAGATCGGGATTGTCGTTGCTGGCAACTTCATACCTTAGCGGGTCGCCATCCGGGTCAGTGAAATACTGTTCAATATCTAAAACTATAGGTTCGTCGTTTTCAATGGCATTGGCTGTAGGTATACCCTCACCTATGACTGTAGGGGGACGATTCTCTGCTGTTGCAGGGCTAACGATAAGGTTAAAGCTGGTTTCGATGAAGTCTCCTGCGTCATCAGTTGCGGTGATGCCGATAGTAGCTTCTCCATTCTGGTTTTCCACTAAGTTGAGCGTGAGCAAAGCATTATCAATAGCGGGTTCTACTAATGTGGGATTATTGTTAGCGGTCACTGTGAAGCTAAGGACACCGCCATCGGGGTCTGTAAAATGATTATTTAAATCAATGGTAAGAGGCGGACCATTTTCTTGGCCACTTTGTTCAGGTATAGCGGTGGTGACCACCGGGGGGTTGTTCGGCTCAGGATCCACCGTCACCGAAATAGTGCGTCGAAACGTCTTTCCGTTAAAAGCTTCTACTGTGATGACACCTTCGCCTACAGCATCCGGAATAGAGGTAATTGTAACGGTGCCGGTATTTTCATCGATTGCAACATTTACGAAGTTTGGAAAATTATTGGCTTCAGTAAGGAGCGTGTATGTAGCATCATCATTTCCAGGTCCCTGGGGAACAGCCTCCGCAATCTGTGGCGTATCAAAATTGGCTAACAGTTCAAAGTTGTCTGGCTCATAATTGAATATGGGTGGTGCTTCATCAAAACCCGGAGGCTGAATAGCCGATACATTTGTTGTAACAGTAAAACCAAAAAATGTTAAAACCGATAATGTAAAAAAAAACGGTAAAAATTTTCCCTTCATATTATTGCTATTGGGTGTCCTTAATCAGGTATGGGTGGGGCAGGTAGTTCGCCCAGTTCTTCATCAGTACTGCTAAGGTTGTTGATGATTAAATATGCAGCGCCAACTGCAACTATCCCTAGAGGCACAATTTTGTACACAGTGGGTATTTTCCTTCGAATTACGAAAGAAGGACTCATTGTAGACTCATCTGTATTAGAAGGATTTACAATTTTTATACGGTATCCTTCACCAGGTTTTACATTGCTGGGAATTTCCCAGGTATACCGACCGGAGTTGGAGGTGTTACCAATTTTAAGCACGCGTTTATTTTGCTGATGTAGCTCAAGTTCCATTTGACCGGTTGGGTCGCCACCTACCCAGGTAATAGTATGCTGCTTGGCACGCTTCAAAACGACATTCTTCTTGGGGGTATTGAAATAGATAGGAGAATACGTCATGGTCGCTGAAACCTCAAATCTCATGTCTTCAAGGTCAAAGGTGGTGAGCTCTTCTTTGTTATTCCAGCGTATTTCTTTATTAGACCCCGTCTTTATGTTGCGGCCAATATCACCAGTAGCGCGGTAAAGCCTTTGATTGTAATTGTTGAGCTGACTGTACAAACGTACATCAAAAACCTGTCCTTGCACATCTCCTACCAAATCGTACGTGATGATGACCTCATCATTCTCAATTTTAGTCTGAAAGTTTCTGATGTGTTTGTCTTGAGCCAGGATTTCACCGGTAGGAAAAAATGTAAATAAGCAAAAAATGTAAATGATATTTTTCATGAGCATAAACTTGTTGACTCAAAATACTAATAAGCGACTATTTTATTACAATCGACTGATTAGCAAAATGCGTTCCCTTTTTTAATCATAGAAAAGTGCCCCTACAGGAAAGTCGTTGATCGTCAAAGGTATACAAAAAATACAATCCTTAAAAAAAAATTAACATCGAGTAGTTAACCTGCCAGAGGTGTAATTTATGAAAAATTAAGCACTATCTGCCTGAGTTTTTGTATAATTATATTTGCAATATTACATAAACAGTATACTGCCATATCGTGTTTAAAATGCTTAGATAATTATTGGGTTTAAATCCAAGTCAGTTTTATTTATGAATGTAATAAGGCAAATCGTTTGGGGAAAACTTTTTTAAAAAAGATAGTTTCCTAACGATTTGATAATGAGGAAGCTCTAAAATTGGGTCAGTTATTTTTTAGAATTTATTGATATAGTTAAATTCTGTACCTAACTTAACGCTTAAATTTGGCTCTTTTGAGATATTTAGCACATGTTGATACTGCTAAAATCCTAATGCCAAAACTGTATTATCAGTATTTTTTTACCAATCATTAATTTTTTTTAGCCATGTCTCCATTACAGTTCGAAGATCTCTCATTAAGCATGCAATCCTGCTTTTTATGGTCGGAGGGTAAATATATATGTTCACAAAAATTAGAGAACCATATTGTGAAGCTTTTTCTTATTAATGGCTTTTATGTTGAAGTATACATAGCCATGCCCAGAAAAGAAGTGGACGATATAGTTGTTCTTGGGTACCGGGGAGATATACAACCTTATCTCGATCAGATAAAACTGCCTGACTATTTATTATATGGTTAAGTAGTTTGCTGGCTTGCTGGTTTCATGCTTTTTATTATGACCATCCGCAGGCTCATTTTTACTATGCTACCCATATTTTTACACTTTAAAAATGCCGGATGATTATAATGCTCTGCCAGGGCGGATCTCAGTGTTTTTATTCTGTCCGGAAATGATATGGTATCTTTAGTCATGGTATCTAACAAAGCTTTCAGCTGATACCTTGATGCTTTGATGCGCGTGGCAATGAGTGATCGTTCTTCCTTTTGATATTGTCTTACTGTTTCGGGAGTCATATGCTTTAGCCCTATGGCTATGAGCTTGTTATTTTGCTTGAAATACTGCGGCATATAGATGCTTTTTTTCCCTTCGTACGATTGCTGATCAAAGTCAATGGCTCGTATTCGATAATTGATTTCTTCAAAATCCGGTGTTACATCAATAACGAAATTGCTGGAATGCATGTCTCCTAACAAACGCACAAAGCATCTTTCATTGAACTTGATAAACTCTTTTGCCAGTCTTATCTCATTCAAATGAACGTCGCTAAGATGATATTTCATAAACTGGTCGCCAGGGATGCCTGCAATGTGTTCTTCGATAAGGGTGTCTTTATAGACGGCATAACTCATGCGATTTGGTGATAAAATATGCTCTAGTTCCAAGCCGTAGATTCGGGAAGCATCAGCATTTTTTATGTAGAAATAATCGAAGTTATCGTTGATTTTGTTCCGTATACGTACTCTAAACGGCTGTGTATTCCCATATACACAAACATCCACGCGGTCAATAAACAGATGCTCCATTACAGATACATCGCCATCCGCCTTCATGAGAGAGTAAATCTTTTTCAGGGCTGTATGAATGTGTGCCATGTCGTCCTGGGAATAGAAGACGGTTTCCCATAAGGTATCCCTGCCCGAATTATCAAACAGCGGAATGGTGCCGTTATAGCGAATGAGATCGGTGTACTCAATTGGCAGCACATTATACCGATTATGTGCTGTGAGGTACTTTTTTAAATCGCGGCTGATTTTGAACGGTATCTTCTTTTTACTGATAAGAGCCATCGCCCAATATAGTAATTTTCACCCAAAATTAAGCGATAGCTGTGGTTTTGCCATTGTGTTGCGCTGAAGTGAAAATATTCAGGAATGTATCTGGCGCCTTTCCTATCCAGTCGCTCATCAGAGATTTCTGATGGTCTTTTGTATCTGTAAAAGCGATAATATCAGAAAGGTCAAAAGATTTTCGCAGTATTCCGATTCCTACTTTCTCAGCATCCAAAGCATTGCACAGTTGTTCATAATGACCAGCTACAGGAACCATCATAATCGGTTTCCCCAGTAGTGCCGCCTCGCAGATGGATTCAAAGCCAGCAGTACTCGCATAAGCATTACATCGGCACATCATGTCAGTAAATCTTTCACCATTGAGAGGATGAAAAGTTATGTTAGGATGAGGCTGCCAGTCACTGGGATAAGCAGGATGATCCCAGAAGCAATGAATTACTGCTTGAGGCCTATGATCTTGATGCCAGGAAATGATTTCCTGAGCGTATCCCGCATTGACAATATAGCATAAAATAAAATTTTCTTTTGTTGGAGAGGTGTGCAAATATTCTCGCCTTACGAGGGGAGGGGCTATACAAAGCTGGTGGCCATTTTGATATTTATCAGTAAAAGAGAGGGCTATTTTTTGCGCACCACCTGCGGTAATTCGGTTGTTCAGGCGCATCAAATGCCGGTCTATGCTATGGCCGGCTGGTTGTGGAAAATCGGGATGCTCTAAAAGGTATTGGTGGCCTAAGGCAAAGCAGGCAGCGGCTGGCTGAAATGTTTTAAAATAAATTCCTCCCAGCAGGTCGTAAAAATTGATGATAATATCAGGTTGGTACTTTTGGACAGCACTATGAAGTTGCTGAAGACTACGTAAATATAGAGGCGCTGTGCTTATGTTCTGAACAAGGGTTGCAGGTATTTTTACACTTTTATTGTCAGGGTCGGTCACAAAATTGGGGCTACGAAATGTAATAAGCTCCACCTTGCAGCTTTCGTAGAAATAGGTAGGAATGCTTCTTCTGGCACTTATACCAACTGCCATACAGCATACTTCATGCTTTGCCGCTTGCAAGATTTGCAACAAAGCCAGCGCCTGGCTCAAATGTCCTCGGCCTTCACCTTGTATTATAAATAGGTATTTCATTATCCTGCAGATTGTCGGACCACACTGCGATATTTCGGCTATCCAGGGTATTACGCGAATTATTTAGTGTTCCATTGTCATGCATAAGCTGCATTTTATTGCTTTCCGAGTAGTACACAAGACTCCATTGTCCCTGATGGTCCTCAACTAAGGCACTCATAGTTTCTACCCAGTCACCGCTATTCATATAAGTGATGCCATCAATCTCTTTAATATTTGGATGATGAATATGCCCGCAAATAATGCCATCGCATTGCTTGATTTTGGCGAGGGTCGCCAGCTGCTGTTCAAAGCTATCGATATAGGAAACTGCCGATTTTACGCGGGATTTTACTTTTTGACTCAGAGAATAATACGAGAGCCCTTTCTTTACGCGGTAAAAATTATATTGCCTGTTCATCCATAATAAAAAGGTATAGCCAATATCGCCGAGACGTGCAATCCATTTTAGATTGGTAGTCACTGAGTCAAACACATCGCCATGGGTGATAAAATACTTTTTGCCATGACTCTCATGCACATAGTCACGTTCTATGGATAAGTTGCCGACAGAAAACGGTAAAATCTGGTCAAGAAAATCGTCATGATTACCTCGGAGGTAGATGACCCTGGTATTGTCCTGTTCAATCATTTTCAGGATGCGGTTGAAGAACCTTGTATGCTTCCGCTTCCAGGTGCCGTATTTTTTAAGCTGCCAGCCATCGATGATATC
>JBGSXH010000579.1:0-2373 GCA_041751515.1 Cyclobacteriaceae bacterium
TTGACAAAAGTTATCGCAGATAAACGAACCATTGACAGTAGGTCGAAATTGTAGATGACTGATTTGGATTAAGGTTTCGAAAATGGTTTCTTTGTTTTAATACATATTAAACTGGAATTAAACAGCATATTAACTTAAACATTTGCAATAATTAAAGTCAGTGCTGTACTAAGTAAGGCGTAAAAGTCTATGCTTTTGGAAGAATTTATTTTAATTAATTTGAAAAAGGCATTGGGTCCGCCCTTTTTAGCAAATGTGTTTAATTTTTTTTGATACTGATGTTCTTCCTGTAGGAAATTTTTAAAATAAAATAATTTTTTTTCTATCATTTCACCAATCCAACTGTACCGCTATGACCAGATCAACTGTTGTTTTTACTGCCTTGAAATCAAGTGAAGAAGCCGGGAGGGACCTGGCCAAACAAGCATTGGCTGCACTTGATGGGCAGGTGCCTAGCGTATTTATCTTATTTGCTTCTTCAAGCTACGATTGTAAAGCACTGCTGCAAGCCATCGATAGTACTTGTACGCCTGAAATTCTGATTGGCTGTTCTTCTGCAGGGGAATTTACCTCCGCCAACTTTGAAACAGATTCAGCTAGTGCGGTCGCTATTTATTCCTCTGATATGGCATTCAGTGCTGGTTTAGGTACAGGTATTAAAAGTAGCAGAAGTCAGGTGGCAGCACAGCTACTGTCACCCTTAAAGGGCTTGAATAAATTTGACTACCCTTTTCAAACGGGCTTAATACTGGCCGATGCCTTGTCTGGCCATACCGATGAGATCATCGACCTGCTTACCGAAAGGACAGGCACCTATCAGTTTTTTGGCGGTGGAGCAGGAGACAACGCCAACTTCCAACAGACCCACGTGTTTTTGGGAACAGAAGCCCATTCGGATGCTGCTGTGATTTTAGAAATATTGTCTAAGAAACCATTGGGAATAGGTGTAAGACATGGCTGGCAACCTGTCGGAGAAAAGATGCGTGTGACTGACTCCGAAGGGATGGAGATTATCAGCCTGAATGGTGCTCCTGCCGCAGAGGTATTTAAGGAGTATGCTGAAGCTACTGAGCAGGCCTTGGATTTGAATGACCCTGTTCCATTTTTTCTGCATAATATTCTGGGTGTACAAACTGAACAGGGTTTTAAGTTAAGAGTACCGCTTGCTGCGCTGGAAAATGGCACTATTGTTTGCGCTTCGGATGTTCCCAAGGGAGCAACTATTTCTTTCATGGCCATTGAGCCGCAAGCAGCTAACAATGCCGCTGAACAGGCCACTAATATGGCCATCGAAAACTTAAAAGGCCACAAGCCCAGCGTAGCGTTATTTTTTGACTGCGTGGCTACGCGCCTGAGAATGGGGAGTAAATTTGAAAATGAACTGGAACTAGTCAACAAAACCCTGGGCAATACGCAATATGCAGGCTGTAATACCTATGGGCAGATTGCAAGGGTGAACGGGCAGTTTAGCGGCTTTCACAATTGTACTGCTGTAGTTTGTGTGATCCCAGAGTAAGGGTGCAAAGATGGAATTATTAAATTATCTTGGGCAGTTTGCTGATCAGTCAACCAGGCTGGAAACAGCCAGTAAATTTGCTTGCTTGCTCAATGCTAAGGAGCTTATCATCTTCCTTAAAGATCCGGAACTTAATATTTTTCTTCCTGGTATAGGGTTTCCGCAGACACTTCCGGAAGGTAGGAAATGGCAAATGTTTTTGAAAGGTGGCGCAGACGTAGTTTTTGACGGCCATGTTCCCTATGGGAACGCAACGAGTCCTGCTGCGGCAGTACGGTCAGGAACCGAAGCGATCGCTGTTTTGATAGGAGGGTGCCCCACGGAGAAGGACCTTACGCTTTTAGGCCAGTTGCTGGGTATAATAGCGCCATTGCTCAGGCAGGAGCATCGGGTGCTATTAGCAGAAAGCAGGGCAACCCATAATGCCAAACTGGTGGACAAGGCAGAAAGATTCACGATGACCTTAGATACTATCCGCCAGAATCTCATGGAAGTCATTGAGGATAACACTAGTCTTTTACTGCTCACCAAAGAGCAAAATGAAGAGCTAGCCGCTGCGAATGAAGAGTTAAGGGCATCCAATGAAGAGGTCATGGCGGGTATAGAAGAATTGAATACCGCAAATCAAAAGCTCCTGCGGATCAATGCCGATCTTGACAACTTTATCTATACAGCTTCGCATGACTTAAAGGCACCAATTTCAAATATTGAAGGATTGGTAAGCATGTTAACCACCCGATTGAGTGGCAAGGCCTTGGAAGACTGTACCACCAAACAAATCATAGGAATGATTAATACTTCAGTATTTCGCTTTAAAAAAACGCTCCTTGATTTGACGGAAATTATAAGAGTGGAAA
>JBGSXH010000580.1:0-2923 GCA_041751515.1 Cyclobacteriaceae bacterium
AATTCAAGTTTGGTGCTGAAGAAGCAACGATGTAAAATGCAAGAAGTGCCGACACCTGGAAATACTTAAGCTCAAAATCTTCTTCAGAAAGGTTTTCAAGTATGCGTTGAGCAACCGAATTTGGTGTTTCGTTACCATCATAAATTCCCGAAATACGCTCGGCTGCTTCTTGATGTCTTGGGGTTAGTTGAGAAAGTTGTTCAGAAGTCAAAATTTTGTAAAAACAGCCAACGCATACTTGAAATTTCAATTCGTCAAGCAGTTGAAAAGCTGTATCAATTTCAAATATCAGCTCGTTATCTCGAACTATATGTTCATAAACTTTCAGGTAGCTGGTTCCAGATCTATCCGCCAAAAGTCCCTTTGTAAGAAAATAGTTTCAAGATCGATAAACTCCAAACGAAGTTGAGTTACTTCTTCGTCTGTCAAGGGCGAATCACAGAAGGCAAGTTTGTCTTGAATAGGGTTAGGAAGTTCTTGCGCTACCAGACAGCTTGAGCTTGCTAGTATGATAAAAAGGAAAATCTGTCTCATTTTCATAGTTTGTCCTTACCACTCCAAAATCATCAGCAATAAAGGTTTATAAAGTACGTAAAGCCCAAATCCAACAATGCCGATAATAACACCTGGCAAAACGAAATCATTGGTCTTTACTGTACCCCTTGCATAGGCAATGGCATTGGGCGGCGTACTCACTGGTAGCGCCATGGCGCAGGAGGCCATAAAGGCAATGCCCATACTTAAAGGTATAATCCCCAGCTTCGGATTTGCAACTGCCAGGGCTATACCCAACGGAATAATGAGATTGGCACTGGCCGTATTGGAAATAAATGTGCTCATCAGCAATGTGACCGCCAACATGCCGTACAATATAAAATCACTTTCTACAGGCAGGAAGCCAAGCAAGATTTTGTCCAGCCCTGTCGTCTGCAAGCCCAGCCCCAATGCCAAACCACCAGCGATCAGCAATAAAATATGCCAGTCAAGCTTATTGATATCTTTATGATCAATGATACCCGCCATGGTAAATATGATGACAGGAAATAAAGCCACCACCCCGGCAGGCAGACCATGAAAGCGGTCGGTAAGCCAAAGCATCAATAGCATGACTACCATATAAGGCGCTGCCATCAGCAGCCAGGAAAAGAAGTCCAGAGAGTATCCTTCATTGAAAAGGTAGGCCAGCGCGACCGCATTCGGTGGTGAGGCTATCGGTGTACCCAAGCCACCAAGATTGGCAGCAAAAGGAATCGCCAGCAATAGGCCTTTACTAAATTTAGGCTCATTGCTGAGCTGTTCAAGCACGGGAACAGCCAAAGCGATCATCATAGCAGCGGTAGCAGTATTGCTCATCCACATTGAAAATACGGCAGTGATTATTATAAAGCCTAATAATAGCATTCGCGCATTCAGTCCAAATAGCTGAATGATGCGTCCGGCGACCAGCCGGTCCACGGCGGTCTTCCCCGCAGCCAAAGCCAGCACAAAACCTCCGAAAAACAAAACCAGTATCGGGTCGGCCAGCGGACTTAAATACTGAGTATAATTGACACCGGCCGCAGTCTCCATGCCCAGCCCCTTCCATCCTCCTGGATTTCCCAAAAGCAGCACTTCCAAGCCGATAATTAAAATGGCGGTCGCAAAAAGTGGTATGGCCTCTGTAACCCAAAGCAGGGCTGCAACAAGAAATATTCCCGTCATGAAAGCAATTTCCCGTGGATAATCGCTGAATAAAATCAATAAATAAGTACTTAAAGCTGCCACGAATAAAGACATGGCCAGTAGTAGATAGTTAATACTGTTACAGTTTTTAGCTTTGATCGTTTGCTTCCTCGACATAATGGCTTAAGCATCTGCCTCAATATAACACTAAAAGGCAATGTTATGTATAGAACAAATTTATCTAATAAGATTATACACTTTTGAAATTTATATCAATGTCTCAAGTATACTGGCTTGTGCACTATTAACTTTCTGGCTCGAGCTGCGCCGAAATAAACGGTCGTTGAGGAGCCAGGAAATACCCAGTTAAACTGGCAAAAAGAATTGGAATAAAATACGCAAAGCCTGTTAAGGTAGCCAATAGGATGGTTGTGCTCATGGGTGTTCTTGTAACGCATGCGTTGAGGGCTGCCATACAGCTGACAACAATGAGAGACAAACTTAGCTGAGGGAATAATTGATGTAGAATTAAGGCCAAAGTTGTCCCCACAAAGAACAAAGGAATAATAAAACCACCTCTCCAGCCTGAGGTCACTGTAATTGCAATAGCTATTATCTTTAAAACCAAGATAGCAGCCAGCCAGGACAGTGTAAATTCACCATGTAGCAATTCGTTTATCTCATGATGTCCAAAATACCTGACAAGCGGAAAATAGTACGCTATAATACCCAGCAAAAGTCCGCCAATTGCAGTTTTAATATAAATGGGCTTTTTAAATTGCTCAACCCTCTTTTTCAGGAAACGGACGAGCACAATAAATACCCATCCCACTGCTGTTGCCAGCATTCCAAAAAACACCGCATATAAAAAATCAAACTTATCAACCATATGATAAGCAGGAACATCCCAAATTGGCCCAATCCTTATATGCACGACAATAGCGAAGATAAGATAACTAAATACACTTGACACCAATGCTGGAATAATTGCCCTGTAATATTCAACAGCGTGTTTATGATGTAAAATTTCTAAAGAGAAGAGGCTACCGCCGAGCGGAGCGCCAAACAATGCAGTAAACCCTGATGCCATTCCGGCTATGCTTAACGACCGTAAGTCTTCACCTTTTAATCTCAAAACTTTACCTAGCCAACTACCCGTAGACCCCGTCACCTGTACCAGTGGCGCTTCCGGTCCCAGACTACCCCCCGAAGCAACGCATAAAAGTGATGACAAAATCATCGATGTATTGTTTTTGGGATC
>JBGSXH010000581.1:0-4233 GCA_041751515.1 Cyclobacteriaceae bacterium
TTGCCTAAAATTAGCGAGAATATTCAAAACGCTAAAGGCTTTTTTAATAGTGCAATTCAGAAGTTCAAATACAAAGGCAAATACACTTATTGCTATTGCACGAAATCTTCTCATTTTAATTTTATTTTGGAAGAAGCATTAAAGAATGATATCCACCTGGAAACTTCTTCTGCCTTTGATATTCCCATCATCAGAAATCTACATAAGAAAGGCAAAGTAAGTAAAGACAGTTTTATCATCTGTAATGGCTTTAAACGACCAAGGTACACCCGTTATATTAGCGACATGCTGAATGATGGATTTACCAATTGCATTCCTGTGCTGGATAATATGACGGAATTGCAGGCTTATGAAGAGCAGGTAAATAACCCATACAATGTCGGCATCCGCATTGCTGCAGATGAAGAGCCTAATTTCGAATTTTATACCTCCCGATTGGGCATTCGTTATAATGATATTCTCGATTTTTATAAGAACGAAATAAAGCCTAGTAAAAAGGCGAAATTAAAGCTTTTGCATTTTTTCATCAATACAGGCATTAAAGACACGGCTTATTATTGGAGTGAATTGAGCCGTTTTGTGTACAAGTATTGCGAATTAAAGAAAATTTGCCCTGAGTTGACTGCTATTGACATCGGTGGTGGTTTCCCCATTAAAACCAGTGTCTATTTCGACTATGATTATCAATATATGGCTGAGCAGATCGTTGAAAACATCCAGTGGATTTGCCATAAAAACAACGTGGAAGTTCCTGATATCTTTACTGAATTTGGCAGCTATACGGTTGGAGAAAGCGGCGCAGTCATCTACTCGGTAATCGACCAGAAGTTACAGAATGATAAGGAACTATGGTATATGATCGATGGATCTTTCATTACCCACTTACCGGATGCCTGGGGACTAAACCAAAAGTACATTATGCTTGCTGTAAACAAGTGGAATGAAAACTTCCATAAGATAAATTTGGGAGGACTAACCTGCGATAGTATGGATTATTATAATTCTGAGTCTCATACCTCAGAGGTATTTATGCCTGTCATGGAAAATGGTGAGAAACTTTATTTGGGATTTTTCCATACCGGTGCTTATCAGGAATCCCTTGGAGGTTATGGTGGCATTCAGCATTGCCTGATTCCTGCCCCAAAACACGTCATTATCGACAAAGACAAAGATGGCAACATTTCTTCCAGACTGTTTGCTGAAGAACAAACCAGCGAGTCGATGTTAAAAATATTAGGATACGATTAACGAAAAGAGCCGGCTCAAAGCCGGCTCTTTCCATATCTATAATGCCTGTTGTTTTTCCTCCCGACTGATTCTTAGCAGTGCATCGTAATAATTATCATCGGCCAAGGGATTAGTAAATAAAAACAGGAAGGGCTCAATTAGCTCCAATTCCATAAGCTGAAAACCTGTTGCCGTTTCGACCAGATCAACCCTGCCATATAATGTATCTGCAGCAAAATCCTGAATGATGCGCTCACCTAGCTGACGTAATTCACCTGAGGGTGCAATAGGCAATATTTGACCTCCGAAAAAATGCTGTACCCGGAAATCTCCGGCTTTTGGCATTTTTTGCACAGCATGGCTGAATTTTCCACCAAAATACACAAGACTTACTTCACCATTTTCTACAATTTCTGAAACAAACGGCTGCACAAGGTAAGCTTCATTTTTTAAAAGCTCATTAGCATTTTCTTCAGTTACACCCTTGTTTTCGGGGCTGATTTTAAATGTATTCTTAGCTCCGCCGCCCACTAAAGGCTTAAAAATAAGTGTCTTCGTATTAAAAAGTTCAAAAAATACCTTTGCCTCAAAATGTGAGTTCTTTGGCAGCATTTGAAATGGTACCACTGGAAAACCTGCATCGGCAATCTCCTGCATGTACATTTTATTGGCATTCCAGCGAATGGTTGTTGCGCTGTTGAACATTACTATTCCCTGAGATTCCATCTCATGCAGCCACTCGGAAAACGCTATGGGTTTATCAAAATAGTCCCAGGGCGATTTCACTAAAAGAAAGTCATATGACTTCCAATCGACCGATGCGTCTGTCCAGCTTTGCGGTACAATTTCATTGCCCTTATGACTGAGATAACGAATAAGCCGCTCATCCTCATTTTCTACACCATTATCGTAATCCCCTAATGCATCACAGGTCACTAAAGCTATCTTCATCATTCCATTTAATTTTATGCTTATGCCCGAAAAACCGCAGAAGAACGCAATGCGCTGCGAGTTGGTCTGGCATTTTCTAAACAGCAACTTACGGAATAAAAATAAAGTTCAGACTTAATTACTACCATAAATACATAAAATGATGGTTTTTTAAGCTTAAAAGACATTACTTGCCAATTAGTTTAACTATCAACTATTAAGTACTCTCTGCTGCCTGTGAGCGATTGCATAGTAATAATTCCGACATACAAAGAACGTGAAAACATTGAGGCTATGATAGAGCGGATTTTTTCCCTCGAGCACAGTTTTCATATACTGGTTGTCGACGATTCTAGTCCGGACGGCACTGCCGATCTTGTCAGGTTGCAGCAACAGAATTATCCCGCACAGCTATTCCTGATAGAGCGCCACGGTAAGCTTGGTCTTGGCACCGCTTATATTGAGGGTTTTCACTATGCCCTCGACCATGGCTATGAATATATTTTTGAGATGGATGCCGATTTTTCCCATAGCCCCGAAGACCTGATAAAACTATACGAATGCTGCGCCATTGAAGACAATGAACTGGCTATTGGTTCGCGTTATGTTAAAGGTGTAAATGTGGTCAATTGGCCTATGGGCAGGGTGCTTATGTCTTATATCGCGAGCTGGTATGTTCGCTTCATTACTGGCATGCACATCAACGATACTACAGCTGGGTTTAAATGCTACAGAAGGATCGTGTTGGAAACCATTCCGCTGGACAAAATAAAATTCATAGGGTATGCCTTTCAAATAGAAATGAAATTTCTTGCCTGGAAGTATGGCTTTAAAATCAAGGAGATTCCTATTATTTTCTTTGATCGTACCAAAGGCGAATCAAAAATGAGTACTGGCATTTTCAAAGAAGCTATGCTGGGAGTCCTCCACATGAAAATCAGAAGTTATTTCCAACGCTTCAACCGGAAAACTAGCTAAATTTGATGGCTTTAATGGGTTTAATCCTGATGATGATCATCGTTGGCACGATGAGCACCGCCGTAACCAAAGTAAAAGTAAGCAAGTTGATGGCAAATAATACCGGCCAGTCCCAGGCAATAGGCACAAAATTCATGTAATAGTTTTCCTGGTCAAGCGGTATCAGTTTGGCGTACTGTTGTAAAACACCAAACCCCAGTCCCGCGATATTACCAAACAGCATGCCCTTAAGAATAAGGGAAATGCCATTGTAACGGAAAATTTTCCTGATCTGCCCGTTTCGGGCCCCCACTGCTTTAAGAATGCCAATCATTTGTGTGCGTTCCATGATAAGTATCAGTAAGATGGACACCATATTAAAGCAAGCCACAAAAAGTATTAAAGCCAGGAATATGACCACATTGCGGTTTAAAAGCGTGAGCCAATCAAATATTTGGATATAGCGATCGCTTACTTTTTCCACGTACAAGTCGAAGTCGACCAGATCGTACAACAGGTCTTCTGCTTCCTCCAGCTCGTCAAAATTCTTAATATACACTTCCATGCCCCCTGCCTGGTTGTCGCTCCACCCGTTCAGGCGTTGTACCAGGCCGATATCGCCGATGATTACCTTTTCATCAAAATCTTCCAGGCCGGTTTCATAAATTCCTTTGACCATGAGTTTTCGAAAGCGAGGAGGAGTTTGAATAAAGTAAATCAGTACCTCATCATGTAACTGCAAATGCAGCAGATTGCTGACTTTCTTACTGATGAGAATTTCGTTGGAATAGGCGCTGTCACTAAAGTTGATAAAACCGCCTTCCAGCATATTTTTCTGAAATCGAGCGGTATCAAACCTGGCCCCTACACCCTTCAGCATCACCCCCCAAACTTCTTCGTCAGTTTTGAGCAGGCCTGGTTTGTGGCTAAACTCTTGCACATGCTCAATGTATTGATGATCTCTGTAATTATCGTAAAGTTCGGTATGAATAGGAATTGGTTCTTCCTCATACACATTGCCCAGAGTAAATTTGGAAATCTGTAGATGTGCTCCGAAGCTGAAAATTTTTTCCTGAATCGTATCGCGGAAGCCTGCCAGTATCAAAAAGCTGATCAGCA
>JBGSXH010000582.1:0-3453 GCA_041751515.1 Cyclobacteriaceae bacterium
CCATCACACTACCTTCCACTAATAAAAAAACAACATCTTTGGTTTTTCCGATTATTATACCTGTTTTAATATCATCATCGGCGTACTGAATGCTCATTTCGGGCTGTTCCAGAATGTTTTCCCGAGCCATACCTGCATAAGTATCGGCTGCGTAAAACACGTAAAGTACAAAAAGAATGCTAAAGACAAAAAGTCTGAACTTATCGTACCAGAACTTTTTGTCAAATCCAAAATTAGCTTTTGTATAACTCTCAGGGCTTTTTCTTTTCCATAAGGTATCTATCCGAAAAAATATTATAACCAGAATAGCTGAAATAAAAGTAAAGACGATGATTCTAAAATCTTCAAAGGGACTGATCAAAAAATCAAATACATCCGCATATAAAAAAATATTGATGTCGAATGTTGCATATTTTTTATAATTAAAAAGCATGCCTATACCAATCATCAGAACATAGGAAAACATCAAAAACGCCTGAGTTTCCTTAATTAGCAAACTATAACGGGTACTGGACAGATTATCTTTCATAAAATTATCTTCATAAAGCTATTTTGATTTTGATGCTGAAAACCAGAATATAGCAACTTTCCCGCATACCTTAAAATCGTATAGCTATCTGCAGGACCGTTTTGGGACAAAAAAGAAGATGAATAAAAAAGACAAAAACAGCCAAATTGAGCTGTTTTTGTCTTTTTTATAATAACTGTCAATAACTACATGAGGTCAATATCCATCTGTAATTTAAAAGACGCTTTCAGGTCAACGCCATAATCCAGCGTAAATTCTATGACCGATTTGCATTTATCAAACCCTTTGTCCCACCATATTTTCATGCAGTCTTCATAAATAGGTCTGATTTCCCAAAAAGGAAGCGGATATAATCTTGAAAGTTCATTTAAATCTGCTGCAGAAATCATCTTGATTAAGAATTAATGTATGCTACTATTAAGTAATATCTTAAAGAAGATTTTACGATAATTTTGATGAACAGTTGGCTATGCCACCATAATTTTCTAAAGGATTTTACTGTACAAGGCTATCTTGTAAAGTAATAACCCAGCGATAGCTGAAACTCTCTGGAAAAATACGCTGGTTGGTTGACGGTATTACTAAGATCTCTCAGGCCATACAAGTATCTGGCAGAGACCAGAAATTTCTCGGCAAAGTCCTGCTGTAGACCACCCACCAGCGCAAAATCCAACTGTCTCCTTGCATCAAAATTCGTTAAAATAAATGAGCCGTTGCCACCAATCAACAGTGAAGTACCGACATCCCCTATCGCAAAATTACCCAAGGCTGTAAAATCAAAGTAGTTAAACGGATTCTGTGCGATGACATCCCTTCTTAACGCATAGCCACGAAACATAAAACTTGTCTCAAACTGCAGCGAAGTAACATCCGACAATGGCTTAATAGCATATAGGCCTAAATGTAGTCCACCAGTAACATCGTCCCCTGCAAGTCCAACATTAGAAGTATATCGATAAAGGCTTCCTCCGCCCTTGACGCCAAACTCAGTGTAACGTGGTGGACTCTGCTGTGCTTCACTGTATGAGGTAATCAAGCATAGTAAAGACAAAAGTATTACGATCTTTTTAGACATAGTCATTTTCGTTTTCCCAAAAGTATAAAATTACCGCAAAAGTAGAAAGTAAGCGCGCTCATTTTGTAAAGTACTCACTCACAGACATCTTAAATTGAGCTTAAAAATATTATACACCTAAGAAAATTATTCTGTAATAATCTGTAATAATTTTATTATCTTTGGATGATTTATCATGATACGACATGAGCTTTTTTAGCAGCTATATGACCACATGGAGCTTCACTTCAATTTTTTTAAACTTCAGCTTTGTAGAGGTCATCACCCATTACTTAGTACAGTTTCAGCCATACACATTTAAGATTTGGTTTGGACTAGGCATTTTGATAAGCATGTACTGCCTCTTTGCCATTATTGTAAGTTATATGGAAGTTAAGTCTTCCAGAACTTATTCCTGGCGAAGTTTCTTGTGGAATTCAGAAAACGTTTACCTTTCTATATTGCTATTGGGACTTATTATCTTACGTGTTCCCGGACTGACACGTCCCGAATTGAACATGGACGAAGGCGGTCTTATAGGTGGAGCATTAACATTATGGTTGGATCCTCGCTACTGGGCGTCAGTGGATGGCACCACACTTGGCCCCCTTACCAGCTTTCCCTTATTGATAGCAAAAGTTTTTACCGGAGCTCTCAATTATGCCAACGTCCGTTTCATTGGACTAATAATGTGGTTTTTGGCTTTTTTGGCTTTTTACTCTGCATTGAAAATTAGGTTTTCAACCTGGCTCAGCAGATTAGTGTCTGTCCCTGTTTTTCTTAGCATTTGTGGTTTCACCTTTTGGGATTATGTTTCGTACAACGGAGAGCATGCCCCTATTCTACTGGTAAGTATCGCATTTTATTATTTTGTCTCAGTAGTTTATCTTCCAAACGATAAACGAATCACTTTAAAGCTATTTTTGCTGGGTTTATTTCTTGGCTTGGTGCCCTATTCTAAACTTCAAGGGGTCCCTATGGCTTTGGCACTGGCATTTGTTTCGTGTTTATTTGCACTCTATACCTTCAAAAAGAAATCAGTTTTTTTACTTGTAGGCGGTCTTACCCCAACCATTCTTGTATTTGCCTACCTGATGTTTTCCGGTACATTTGGTGACTTCTGGGAAAGCTATATTATGAGTAATATTATTTATGCTGAAAATGGTTTTCTGGATTATGTAGAAGATAAATCGTGGCCCGGCAAAATCAGCCGACTACCAGGGTATTTATGGAGCGTAATGGATACACGTTACTTTTTCACTTTTAATCTACTGATATCATCGATAGCCGGTATACTATTATTTACTTATAGAAAGCAGACTACCAACCGCGATCTCTTTATGGTTTTTGCTATAGTCATTACATTAGGTGGTACCTTATTCGGCGTTTTAAAACCAGGCAATGCATGGACCCATTATTTGTTATTTCTAGTATTCCCAATTGCTTGTTTGAGCGGTTTCATGATTGCCCTTATAATAGATAGTGGTAGAAATATTGTACCCACAAATTTCATCAATTATACTACAATTGGTGCTTACTTTTTGATAATTGGCTTTTTACCATTCATCCTACAATTAAAAAACGGCAATCCCGGAATTAACGAAGCTGAAAACAATCTGGCTCTTCACAGTACGCATAGTCCGGAAGCCGCTCTGATTCTAAGTTATGCGCAGCCTGGAGACAGGATGGCAGTACTCGGTGAGGCGAACGGCTTATATGTAGAAACCAACCTTGCTCAAGGCACCAGAGAGGCGCATTCTCAGTACCAGCTTCTGCCCGGAGAGCAGCAACCTTACTATCACGCACGTTATATCGCTGATTTAGAAAAAAATAATCCGGAGATATTTGTCAAAGCAATTTTGCACGAAGA
>JBGSXH010000583.1:0-1708 GCA_041751515.1 Cyclobacteriaceae bacterium
CTCTTCCGGACGCGGGCCGTTGAAGCAGATCATGGGATACTCCATCCCATAAACCGGGCCATTGACGCTGATGGCCGTTGGGTAGGGGTAGGCAAAGGTGTATCTGCTGTAAACATTCAGCGTATGAATAATCGAATGAGTCGAATACTTGCTCCACAAGGGCTCTGCTTCGTTGGGATAATAGGACATGGCCATGACTGTCCGGCCATTCATATCAACTCCCATGGCATCCCAGATGTATTTTCGTGAACTGCCAAAGGCAAAGTCACGCACATTTTCAGCATGATAAACCCAAGTTTTTTTGTCTGATACTTTACGTTTTTCTTTTCTTTCCGCTTCGCGCTGGCTTACGATAATTACAGGGCTATCAGCCGTTTTCGATTGCTCAAAGAGGTCTAGTTGCTCACTGCTAAGTATATCGCTGGCATTTTGAAGCTCTCCGGTAGATGCTACAATATGATCTGCAGGCACTGTAATACTAACCTTGTAGTCTCCAAAAGGAAGCGAAAATTCACCTGCTCCTAAAAACTGCTTGTTCTGCCATCCCTGATAATCTGAATAAACGGCCATTCGCGGAAACCACCCTGTAATAGTATACAGGTAGTTACCATCTTCGAAAAGCTCAAAACCACCACGGCCTCCCATGGTAAGTCTGTCGTTAATATTGTAATTCCATGCAATGTTAAGTTTCACCTGCTCGCCACTTTCAAGAGGCTCAGGCAAGTCAATCCGCATCATCGTTTTGTTGATGGTGTATTTCATATCTCCCCCATTTTCATCCTGAACATATTCGATCTTATGTCCACCATCGAAATCGTGTCCCATAATGTTGCGCAACCCTTCCTTCGTCATTTGTTCTGAAAGACGGCTCGCAGCAGTAGAGTAGGAATCTGAACCCGGCTCTTTTCGGTTCTGATCCAACTGTACCCATAAATAAGTAAGTACATCCGGACTATTATTGGTATAGGTGATGGTTTCTTTGCCGCGAATGCTTTGATTCTCATCATTCAACTCCACTTCTATGTCATAGTCGGCTTGTTGCTGCCAATACTCATGGCCAGGAGCACCTGATGCCGTTCGGTAAACATTGGGAGAACGGAGCATTCCGTCGAGTTGCTCAAATCGACGCTTTTCATCATCCTGCGCTTGCAGGGAAAAACAGCCGAGAACGGCTATTGTCGCCGCTAAAAATGTAAATTTGTATGACATATTACCAGAATTTTGCTTCCAACATTAACATAATCGATACGCCGGCTACAGCGGAAGAAATAACCAATACCCAGTCGCGCCGACTTACCCTAAATAAAGAGATAAATATAAAAGAAAAAAATAAAAATACGGCAACGATTATTATTTGACCCACCTCTAATCCAAGATTAAATGCCAGCAACTGATTAACAATGCTTTTTTCACGCCCCATTATCGCCCGCAGATAATTAGAAAATCCCAGCCCATGGATTAACCCAAAAAATAAAGCAAAGAAATAATTGATATGCACATTTTCACCGACTGTACTGCCAGGCTTTCTGATCATATTGTAAATTGCCGTAATCAAAATGGTGAAGGGAATCAAAAACTCAATTAAATCGGCATCAATCTTCACAATATTGAAGACCGCCAAGGCCAATGTCAACGAATGACCAATGGTAAACGCAGTGATAAGGATGAGTATTTTCTTCCAATCTCTAAGCAGATAAACACTGCATAA
>JBGSXH010000584.1:0-3666 GCA_041751515.1 Cyclobacteriaceae bacterium
AGAATTCTTACGGCCTCTTTGCCATCGGGGGTTTTGAATACCATAGGCTTGGAAATCGTACCGACCTCCATGGTATCTATTGCAAAAAAGATAGAGGGATCCAATTCTTCAACAGAGACGCGGTTGGAACCGGTATCATCGGTGAAATAGCCACCACTGGTGGCGGTTTGTTTGTCATCAGAATATTCGCTGGCCGCTTTCTCAAAGCTGATGCTATCACCAATAATTTGAGTTCTAAGGCTATCCAGATAGTTTTTTGCGAGGTTAATATCAGCTGAGGATGACGCTGGTTGCATCAATATATGTTTGGAGCTGTAGGTGTTTCCTCTTCTCTCTACAAGTTGAATAATGTGAAAGCCAAATTCTGTTTCTACAGGCTGCGAAATTTCTCCGGGTTTTAGTTTTAGCGCAGTTGCCTCAAATTGCGGGGCGAGTTCTCCACGTTTCCAGAAACCCAGATTACCACCTTCTTTTGCAGAGCCAGGATCTGCTGAAAATTCTTTTGCAAGATCGCCAAAGTCCTCACCATCCAGGATGCGCTGACGAATGCTGCTTAACTTCTTCCTGATTTCATCTTTTTGTCCCCGGCTGATGATGGGTTTTTTAACGATTTGTGAAATAGAAGCTTCTGTAGAAAAATAGGGTAAACTATCACGCGGTATAGTATTGAAGAAGCGTTTTACTTCCGAAGGCGTCACCTTTAAATCGGCAGTTAATTCTCTTTGCATGCGTCTGACAATGAGCTGCTCTTCAATGTCTTCTCGCATTTCAGCTTTAAACTGATCGACAGATTTGTTATAGTATTCCTGTATTTTTTCTTCAGAGCCAATTTGCTGAATAAAGTATTGCATACGGCCATCAAGCTCCTGGTCAACTTCTTCGGGCGCGACTACTATAGAGTCCATCTCTGCTTTGGCCACCATCATTTTGTTGATAACGAGATTTTCCAATACTTCGCAACGGGGGTTAGGGCCTCCACTAAACTCCTGTCGCGACATAAAGTCGAGGTAGGCAGTTTCCAAGTCAGACTTCAGGATGATAAAGTTGTCTACCTTAGCGATAATTTTCTCAGCGGTAATTTCTTTTGGATTACTATATTGTGCGAAAACGTTCAGGGAGATGAACATAAGGCTGCACAAAGCAAGAAGGGATTTCTGAATCATATTTTACTGTATTTTCATTCAAAGGTTTATCAGCATCGGAACTGAAAGAACCTCTTTATGGGTGGTTCTAATTTGTCTTTCGCGAATATATCTCAAAATCGTTGGATTCTTCTGCTTTGTTAAAAACATCTTCCTCTAACTGCTGGGCAAGTTTGACTTTTCTTTTGTTCAAAATAATCTGGCTGATCTGATCCCTTACAAATTCTAATGGAGAAAGCTCATCCACAATCTTATAATCCTTGATTTTTAGTAAGTATATAAAGTTTTCGTCTGCTGTTTCGATAAAACTGTTTTCTTTCAGGAACTGCACTTTGTTGGGAATTCCAGCAAGTGGCGTATTATTGACCACCTCATCAAAGTTAAGCCACACAGAGTCTTCCAGCGAATAAGAATTAGCAAAACGATAACAATATGATTTCAGCTCCTGCTGGTCTTTTTTATCTTTGGATTGCACCCACTGTTTTACCTGCCTATTCTTTGGGGCTTCTATTGGCATTTTGACATAAATACCACGAATAATATTCTGCTTTAGTTCAAAATTGTCCAGGTTTTCTTTATAATAACTTTCGATATCTTCCTCCTTGACCTTCGTGTCTAGTCGGTCATTGACATACAATTTTTCATATTCGTACACCATCAGCGCATAGCGGTAATCCAGCATTTTTCTTTCAATTTCAGCTTCATTGAAGGAAATGCGTGACGCTGCTTCGTTGATAAGCAATTGTTTGCGGATCCAGCTTTTAACATAACGCTCAACGATGCTGGCACTATCCACCGTTGAAAGATCACGGCTCATGTCCTCTACGTCATCCGGAAATAGCATTTGATTGCCTACTCTCGCCAGCGGCTGCTCTTGGCTTTCAGGGGTTTCCTTGTCCTTCATTCGGATAATATCACAACCGTTCATGACAAAAATTGCCAGAAAGCCAATAAGGTAGAAAAATTTAAGACTACTTTCGTAGCCTTTCAAGTACTTTATCATTGATTTGAACTGGGTATTTGGTTCTTAGAGACTGTATCCATGTTTTTTCAAGGTGGTCTTGGTAGTCAGAAATAACGGTTCCTTTCACTTCATTTAACTCCTTAAACGCCGGCTTTATTATATCGTATACATTGACGCTGAAATTCCTGCCGTTTTTCTCAAAAGTATAATCTCCGATTTCCCAGGCAAAGGCATCTGAATGGCTTATGTCTTTTGCTTCGAAAGTGCCTGCGGTCACCTGCAGGTTCAAAGCTGCACTTTGGTTAAGCACTTTCTCCAGATCTTTTGGATTACTGCTCCTCCATAGGAGTCTGGAAGTCTGCGCATCGTCGACGATTTGCAATTGCGGATGATCGGCACCGATATTTTTAGCCTCGAGTAACGCTTTAAGCGCATTGATCTGCTCATTCTCCAGGCTTTTGTTCTTACTATATGCTAAGGTAATGTATTGAAGGGAGTCTTGTTGAAGTCTTTTGACGATGGCATTGGCCACGCGGTTAAGGTTGGTTTTTTCAGTGAGGGCAAAAGCCTCTTCGTCGGGAAGCTGGAAAGGTCTTTGTGAGAGAAGATTTTGCGCTACAGAGAGCAGGCTGTCGTTGGCTGCGCTCAACATTAAAAGTTCAGCTCGTTCCTCCCATTGATAAACTTCTCGTTGAGAATTAAAATAGGCTTTTAAACCAGCGGTGTCTATCAGCGCTTTGTTCCAAACTTCATCTGTCATGAGTTGAAAAAGCATAATGCCTTCCTTGTACTCCTGCACCAGCATTTTGTATTCTGGATATCGCTCCTCCAAATTTTTTCTCTCGAAATGCAGCAATAAGGTCTCTACAAAGTTATCATAAGCCTGCTGGGCTTCTTTAGACGAATAGCTGCCTTTTTCTTGGTTGGGAGCAGGCACTTCTTCCAAAAAACCAGCGATAGTGATGGTGGAATCCTCCAAAGTCATCAGGGTGACATCGAAAGATAAAGGCTTCTGGGTGCTATCCTGCAAGTAGCTAAGTACAGCCTCTCTTTGTTCCGCATTCTCTCGAAATTCATTTGTTTCTTTAAGTTTAGCCAATAGTCGTGATTTTTGAAGGCCGGAACGAGCATCTCGGGAAATTTTCTGATTAAGCTCTTCGCGCATGTCTCCTATTTCCTGAAGTGGCTTTTGCGCATCCAAACGAATGATATGCCAGCCATAAACTGTTTTGACCGGCGCATGTATGTCACCTGGGTTGGATAAGGAAAATGCGGCTTGCTCAATTTCAGGCAACATGCTTCCGGAACCAAACCATGGGAGGGCTCCACCACTGTTTTTGGTGCTTCTGTCTTCAGAAAATTGCTGTACAGTAGCAGCCCACTCAGAACCTTGCTGCAAGGTTTCATATAATTCAAAAGCAACCTTGCGCGCCCGTAGGGAGTCAGCATCGTTCTGATGTGCAGGTGCATTAATCATAAGATGAGAGACTTTTACTTGTCCGCGGTTTTTACGTTTGTCTTCTACTTTTAGCAAGTGGTAGCCAAATTGGGTTCGTATAG